>NZ_JBHYIK010000089.1:20866-34914 GCF_042739735.1 Amycolatopsis sp. NPDC059027
ACCCGCGGTCGCCACCCGCCGGTTTCGCCACTAACCCGCGCGCGGAGGGAGCGTTCGCGACAAGGGCGGAGTGGCCGGGCCGCCTCGCCGAGGCGTTTTCCGGGCCGGCACGGCGCGCCGAACACGCCCGCGATGAAGCCGGGCGGGACGTGGTGGGATAGATGTAGAGGGTGACCAGACAACGATCACGCTCGGCTGTCGGGGACAGCGTGTGGGCGCGCCTGCGGCGCCGGTACCGGTGGCTCGACCATGTGGTGCGGGCCATCGAGCACTACGTCGACTACAACGGCTATCACTACGTGGCCTCGATCTCGTACTTCACGCTGACCTCGCTGGTACCCATGCTGATGGTCGGGATGTCCGTGGCCGGGTTCGTGCTCGCCGGGCAGCCGGAGCTGGTGGAGACGATGTTGCGCTCGATCGCGCGAGCGGTGCCGGGGCCGTTCGGCGACAACCTGATCGCACTGCTCACCGGCTTCATCGACCAGCGCACCAAGGTCGGCCTCGCCGGTCTCGCCATCGGGCTCTACTCGGGCTGGAACTGGATGAACGCGCTGCGGGACGCGCTCACCGCGATGTGGGACAAGCATCCGCCGCGCCAGCCCCTGCTGCGCACGATCGGCAAGGACCTGCTCGCCCTGCTGAGCCTGACCGCGGCGCTGATGGTGTCGTTCGCGCTGACCGCCTCCGGTGGCGCGCTCGGCGCCTTCCTGCTGCGCCTCAGCCCGCTCGCGCACGTCGGATGGGCGCACACCGTGGTCTCGGTGCTGTCCATCCCGGTCGCGCTGCTCGCCGACTGGCTCGTCTTCCTGTGGGTGTTCGCGAAGTTGCCGAGGGAACCGGTCGGCGTACGCAGCGCGATGCGCGGCGCGCTCGTCGCGGCGATCGGGTTCGAACTGCTGAAGCAGGCGGGCGGGCTCTTCATCGGCCTCGTCGGCAAGTCGCCGACGGGGCTCGCGTTCGGCTCGGCGATCGGCATCCTGTTCTTCATCGCGCTGGTGTCGCGGATGGTGGTGGTGATCACGGCGTGGACCGCGACCGCGCACGACGCGCCGGTGAGGAAACCGGCGCCGCCGGGGCCCGCGGTGGTCCGGCCGGTGGTCACCCCGCGCCGGGCGTCACTGGCCTCGGCGGCGACCGGGGTGGTCACGGGTGTGGTGGCGACGCTCGCGGTGCTCCGGCTGCGTCGCAGGCCCTGACCAGGCGCCGCGTCGCGGGACGTGCGCGGGAACGGGCGCTCCTGCCAGGATGGGTTCCACGAGTGGCAGGGCCGCTGAAGCGGGGGTTGTCGTGGCGACGGTGCTGATCTGTGTGTTGCCCGCCAAGGGACACGTCGGGCCGACGCTGCCCGCCGCCGAGGCACTGGTCCGGGCCGGGCACACGGTGCGGGTGCTGACCGGGCGGCGCTACCTCGGCGACTTCACCGCGGTGGGTGCCACGGCGGTGCCGCTTCCCGAGGAGTCGGACTTCGGCGACGGGTACTTCCCCGAGCGCGAAGGGCTGCGGGGCATACGCCTGGCGAGGTTCGACCTCACCACGTTCGTGACCAGGATGGGCCCGCAGCTGGCGGCGATCGACGAGGTGCTGGCGGCGCATCCGATCGACGTCGTCCTCTGCGACCCGCTCCTCATGGCGGGCCTGCCGCTCACGATGCGCCGCCACCGTCCGCCGGTACTGGTGCTGGGATTTCTCCCGCTGACGGTGCCGCTTCCCGGCCTGGCGCCGCCGCGGACCTTCGCCGACCGCGTGCGCGCCCTGGCGACCAGGGCGATGATGCCCCTGGTGCTGCGGCCGGTGCAGGCGACCGCGGAACGGGAGGTGCGGGCGCTGACCGGCAGGGCGCCGGAGGTGCTGTTCCTCGACTGGCCGCTGGGCAGCGACGGGATCCTGCAGATGACCTGCCGTGGATTCGAGGTACCGCAGGGAGAACAGCCGATGCCGGTCGAGTTCGTCGGGCCGCTGTCGGCCAGTGACGCCGGCAGGCACCGGCTCCCGCCGTGGTGGTCCGATGTGGACGGTGGCGCCCCGGTGGTGCTGGTGACCCAGGGATCGGTGGCCAACACCGACCTCGGGGACCTGGTCGTGCCCACGCTGAAAGCCCTGGCCGATCGGGACGTGCTGGTCGTCGTCTCCACCGGGGGCGCCGAGCTGCCGGAAGACCGGTTGCCGGCCAACGCCCGTGCCGCGCGGTCACTTCCCTATGACGACCTGCTTCCCCGTTGTGCGCTGATGGTCACCAACGGCGGATACGGCGGCGTGAACCACGCGCTGCGCCACGGGGTACCGCTGGTGTGCGTCGGCGCGACGGAGGACAAATCCGCCGTGGTGGCGCGGGTGCGCTGGTCGGGCGCGGGCGTCGGCTTGACACGGCGACGCGTGTCCGCGCGCACCGTGGGAAAAGCCATCGAGCGCGTGCTGGGCGATCCGCGCTATCGAGCACGGGCGCGGGCGCTCGCGGAGGAGATCGCCGCCTGCCCTGGCACAGCGGGAGTCGTGGCCGCGGTCGAGCGGGTAACCGGACAGCGCGGCGAGTGAACCCCCGGCGCGCCTCAGTCGGCGGGCAACAAGGTCCCGAGCGGGCCGAGATCAAGGTTGAGGTCGGCGGCGGAAAGCCCGTACCGTTCGCGCAGCTCGGTCATGCGTTCGTCCAGGAGCAGCAGCGTCAGGCCGACCCGTTCCTCCTGGTCCTCGTTGAGATCGCCCTCGTCCACGCGGCGCAGCGCCTGTCGTTCCATCAGCTGGCGCAGCAGCTCGATGATGGTCAGCACCAGTTTCATCAGGTCCCGCTCGACGCTGTCCCGGTCGGTGTCGATCCGCTCGGTGAGGGTGTGCGAAGCCCGGCTCAGCGCCGCCGTAACGCGCTCGGTGTCCGATGGTTCAGACATCCGGCACACTCCTTTCCGGCACCACGTCGGGAAACGGCCGGCCCGCCCGGACCGAGGTGATCAACGCGCGCAACGACACGTGCACCAGATCCACCCCGGCGATGGACAGCAGCACGTCCCCGGTGAGCACGACGCCACCGGCCAGCAACCGGTCCAGGAGGTCGACGAGCGCGATCTCCCTGCCGGCCACGGGATCGCGGACGTCCCCGAATCCCGTCGTCTCGACACTCACGACGCGGTGTCCTCGGTTTCGCCGAGGTCGGGCAGCGCGAACGAGTAGGGCACCCAGGGCCCGGTCAGCTCGACCCGGCACTCCCCTGCCGCGGCGCGCAGCTCGTCCGCCTTCGCCAGGAACGACTCGACGCCGGCATCGCCGACGAGGTAGGCGACGTTCAGCACGTTCTGCTCGCCGCCTCCGCTCAGTCGCGTGCTTTGCGGCCGATGTGCCCGGCGGTCCACCGCGAGCGCACCCAGCGCCCGGTCCACCTCGGCCGCGGTCGCTTCGGCACGGGCCCACCCGGCGTCCCTCGATCGCCGTTCGGCCAACCGTTTGCGCAGGTACGAGCGCCCCGGTGGGTCCGCCGAACCGGACGGAACCACCGGCTGCTCGACGGCGCGCGCGGTGCTCTCCGCGTAGACCTTGACGCCCCATTCCGACCGGCCCTCGACGCGGTCCAGTGCGGCGCCGATCCGCTCCGCACCGGACCGGAGCACGTCGTGGACCCGTTGCCGGTCAAGGTAGATCGTGGCCAGCCGGAACGGCAGCGTGGTCGCCCGTCGCGCCGCCTCGGCCACCACGTCGTTGTGCCTGCGGGCGACCTCTTCGAGCCAGCCGAGGTTCTCCAGGTTCGCCCGCAGCGCCGCTTCGCCGAACTCGGCGGCGGGCACCGGGCTGACCACCGCGCTGAGTCCCGCACAGTCCACAGTGTCCACTTCGGCGTCCGAGTCCACTGTGGAATCCCGAAGGCCCGGCAGGCCCTCGAAGGCGCCGGGCGGGAGCTGTCTGGTGACCGCGTAGCAGTACCAGACCCGCGCCCCGGCGCTCATTTCCGCTCGCTCCCTTCGAGCCGCGCGACCTTCTCCCGCAGTTCGCGGTTCTCCGACTCCAGCTTCCCGGTCGCGGACGCCGACGTCAGTGACGGATCGTGCTCCCACCAGTCGATCCCCATTTCCTTCGCCTTGTCGACCGAGGCCACCAGCAGCCGCAGCTTGATCGTCAGCAGCTCGATGTCCAGCAGGTTCACCTGGATGTCGCCCGCGATCACGATGCCCTTGTCCAGCACGCGTTCCAGGATGTCGGCCAGGTTGGCTCCGGAGGAGCCGCCGCCGTACACCGGCGGGCGGCTGCCCGCCGAGCGGTTCACCGGGAGGTCCGGTTCGGTCACGAGTGCACCTGCCTTTCCACACGGGGCGGCGGCTCGGCCGGATCAGCGGGCACCCGCGGGCTCCCGCTCTTCGTCCTCGACGTCCTCCTCGTCGTAATCTTCGTCGCCCTCGGCGGGCTCCTCTTCTTCGTCCTCGACGTCCTCCTCGGGCTCTTCGGCTTCCTCCGGCTCTTCGGCTTCCTCATCGTCCGGAGTCTCGTCGTCGTACTCCTCGGGCTCCTCCTGCTCGGCTTCCTCGACCTCCATCGCCTCTTCGTGCGTGTGGACGACCTCGCCGTCCCGGATCTCGCCACGCCAGCCCTCGCCGGAGGCCTCCCCCGCCATCGTGATGAAACGGCGGTAGTGCTTGAGATCGAGCCTCGCCCGCCTGCCCTGTGCACGCCAGAGGTTCGCGGTCTTCTCGAACAGCCCGGCCGGGTAGTACTCGATCAGCAGCAGGACCTTCGTCAGGTTCTCGCCGAGCGGATGGAAGGTCACGACGCCCTTGATGGTGCCCTTGGCCCCGTCGGTGGTCCAGACGATGCGCTGGTCCGGGATCTGCTCGGTGGTGGTCGCCTTCATCGAGCGGTTGGACCAGAAGATCTTGAACTTCCAGTTGCTCGTCACGTCGTCGGCTCGCTCGGCGCTCTTGACGCCCTTGGCGAAGGTGCTGAACTTCTGGTACTCGGTCCACTGGTCGTACGCTTCGCGGAGCGGCACTCCGACGTCGATGTCCTCGACGATGGCGATCATCTTGCCGCCGGAGCCACTCTTTCCCCTGCCCCTCTTGAAAAGCCCGGTGATCTTGTCCTTTATGGACTTCCCGGCGGTCTCGAACCCCGCCCGCGTCATCGATTTGCCCTCGGCCAGCTTGCCGCCGAAACCGAGTGCGGTACCGATTCCCTCACCGTTCTCCGCGGCCTCGGAAAGCCGCGTGGTCATCTCACCGAGCTTCCGGCCGGCGTTCGACATCAGCTGCTGCGCCTTCGCCTGCAGGAAGTCCTCCCCCGCGTGCAACAGTTCCTCGGTCGCCGGATTCTTCGCCGCGTACTCACGCAGCTTCGTGATCGGGCCACTCTGCTCTTCGTTGCCGGCCACGGGTCACCTCCGCTTCGCCTGCGAGCCGCCGGAACCACTGCGGCTGCTGGTTTTCCGGGCTCCGCCGCCCTTGGCCGCGGCGCTCTTCGTCCCGGTGCTCTTGCGCGCGGAGGACGGGCTCTTCGCCGTCCCGGCGCGCTTCGCCGCAGTGGCACGGGAACCGGTGGTCCGCTTGACGGCCGAGGTGGCCGCCTTCGCGGGACCCGACCGGCCGGCACGACGAGGCTTCCCGGCGTCCGTCTCCTCCTCCGATTCCGGGGTTTCCTCGCCGGTGTCCTCCTGGCTGTCCTCGTCGTCACCGAGGCCGATGCCGGACTGCAGCGCGTTCAGCCTGTCGGTGTGCTGCCGCAGCGATCCGGCCATCCGGCCCGCCTGGGCGGCCGCCATGGTGACCGCCATCTTCTTGCCCGCGTCCAGCACCTGCTCGCGAACCTGCCCCTTCAGCTCGGCGAACTGCTCGGACGAGCCGAGTTCCCCGGTCACGTCGGCGAGCAGTTTCCGCGGGCTCAGGTTCAGTTTCTTCCCGGCGAGTCCCAGTCCCATGGCGATCGCCAGCTTGGCCTTTTTCCTTCTGCCCAGGATGTATCCGCCGATGACCGCGGCGGCCACCTTCATTCCCGGAGACATGCGGCTCTCCTTTCGGTTCATGTCGTGTTGTCGATCGGCCCCCCACCGAGGTCTTCGAGTTCGTCGAGGAGTTCGTCCTCCCTGCGGTCGAATTCCTCTTCGGTGATCTCCCCCGCGAGCAGCGCGTTCTCCCACCCGGCCAGCTCCTGGCCGATGCGCGCGCGACGCTCGGCGAGCGCCGCGTCGGCGACCACACCGACGCTCCAGGCCGCCACCCGGAGCGGCGCGAGCGGCAACAACGCGATCTCCCGGAACAGCCCCACTTCAGTCCCGGTTCCCGCCCGCGAAGCTGTAGGGCGGCAACGGTCCCCTCAACCGGACCTCCGCCACCTGGTCGAGCGTTCGCCTGAGGTGGTCGACGACCGAGGTGAAGTCGTCGAGCTCGTCTCGATCGACCAGGAACGAGCTGTTGAAGAAACAGCCGTCGACCTGCGGCCCGCTGCTCTCCCGCACCGCGTGCTCGCCGAGCATCGCGCTGAGGGCCTCGCTGTCGCGTCGTTGCCGCTCGGTCAGCGCGCCGGCCACCAGTTCACCGAACCGGATCTGTTCGTCCCTCGTCCCGCCGCCGCGCCCGCGCAGCTGCTCGTTCAGCCCGGCGAGTTCCCTGTCCTGCCGGAGCAGCGCGCCGAGCACCGCGTCCTGCTGGTGCGCGACCTTCACGTTCATCTCCACCCGTCCGTCCAATTCGGACAGTGCGGCGCGGTAGTCGTCCTTGCGTGCGGCGACCGCGCCCGCGACCGCCTGCTCGTCCTGGGCGACGAGGCCGAACCGCATCGGCAGCACCGGGCCCTGCTCGATCAGCGCCGCCAGCACATCCTGGTGTGCCTTGAGGTCCCGTCGTTTCGCCCGCAGGTCCGGCGGCGCGTCGCCGACCACGGCCTTGAGGCCGTCCGCGTCGACGGTCCGCACCGGGCCCGGTGTCTCGCCGACCCCGCGCAGCTCCGCCACGCCGGCCGGGTGGGAGTCGAGGACGATTCCGTAGACGTAGGTACTCATTCCGCACTCCCGCTACTGCGCCGGGTGCTGCGTGTCTTCGGCCGCTGCGCGGGTTGCTTCTCCCGCTCGTCGTCGCCGCTCGACTTCTTGAACTGCTCGGCGAACGTCTCCGCCGCGCCGGTCAGCGCCCCCTTCGACTTGCCCTTGGCGCCCTTCTCGGTCATGTCGCCGACAAGGTCGGGAAGTCCCTTCGCACTGGAGGACTGCTGCAGATCCAGCCGGTTGCAGGCCTCGGCGAACCGCAGGTAGGTGTCCACGCTGGCGACCACGATCCGCGCGTCGATGGTGAGCAGTTCGATGCCGACCAGCGAGACGCGGACGAAGACGTCGATCACCAGCCCCTTGTCCAGGATGAGATCGAGGATGTCGTACAGGTTTCCGGACCCGGCGCCACCGGCGCCTTGCTGCCGTCCGGAAGACTGGGTTGTCGCTACCGTCATGGGGACCCGTTCCTCTCCTAGGCGTCCAGCCTGCCGCGGGCGTAACGGGCCACCCGTTCGTAGCCCGCGAGTTCGCCGTCCGGCCCCAGCCGGACCTGATAGGTCGCCAGCACGCTGGTGGTATCGGGGATCCGTTCCAGCTCGACGACCTCGACGTTCAGCTGCCATCCGTCGCCGTCCCGGCCGAACGACGACACCGATTCGACCGACCGCCCGGTGAGTTCCTCGAACTGATCCCTGGCCCCCCGCATCAGTTCGGCCGGCGAGGGACGCTTTCGCGTGCCATCCGTGCTTCTGGTTGGTTTGCGGTCGCTCTCGGCCATGGCGCCCGGCTACCCGTTCGAGTGAAGCCAAAACTCCGCGATCCCGGCTTCTCAGCGGCTTCCAGCACCTCGGCACGTCGAAAACCGTTGCGCGACAAGCACATTGCGGACCCGGAAGACGGATTCCGGCCGGCTGGTTCCGATCGCGGCGCGTAGGCCGTTCAGTCCACCACCGGCACCCGGCAGGGCGAAGGTCACCTGCCGCGCGCCTTGACCTTGACACTGTGACAAGGTCTTCACTGTGTCCAGGAGGTGGTACCCATCAACACGACACACCGGAATCCCCAGGACCCGCGCCTGCTCGGCGCGCTGGGCGCCGACAACTCGTCGACGCGTCTCGAGGCCGCGCTGGCGGCGGGCACGCAGGCCGACCCCGGCCTCGCCGACGCGCTCGTGGCGCGGTGCGCTGTCGAGCCCGACTTCTTCGTGCGCGACATGCTCACCTGGGCATTGACCCGGCTCCCGGCCGAGATCACGGTGCCCCGGCTCGTCTCGGAGCTGCGTGCCGGGCGCGCGCAGGCCCGCAGCCAGGCACTGCACACGCTCTCCAAGATCGGGGACGCGAGCGCGTGGCCCGCGATCACGCGGTCGTTGCTGCGCGACGCGGACGACGATGTCGCACGGAGCGCGTGGCGTGCCGCCGTGGTCCTCGTCCCGCCGGACGAGCGGAACGAGCTGGCCGCCGAGCTGGCCGGCCAGCTCGGCCGCGGCGACCGGACCGTGCGGCTGAGCCTCAGCCGGGCACTCGTCGCGCTCGGCGAGGTGATCACCCCGGTTCTGCACGCGCGCCTGGCGAGCAAGGACCCGGCGGTGCGAGCGCATGCCCGCGCCACGGAGCGGCTGCTGCACGACCCGGACGCCGGTTTCGATCTCGCCGTCGACGAGGCGAAACGGATCGTCGCGCTCGGCCCGGAGCGCGTCAGGGACACGGCGTGCTGATCGGCGAGGTGGCCCGCCGCTCCGGGGTGAGCACCCGGATGCTCAGGCACTACGACTCGCTCGGGCTGGTCCGGCCGACGGGCCGCACCGTGGGTGGCTACCGCGAGTACTCCGCGGCGGACATCCGCCGGATCTTCCACGTGGAGGGCCTGCGGTCGCTCGGCATGTCGCTGCGCCAGATCGGACGAGCGCTGGAGGATCCCGCCTTCACGCCGTCCGCTCTGGTCGGCGACCTCATCCGGCGGACCGAAGACCGGCTCAAGCGGGAACAGGAGCTGCTCGAACGGCTCCGCACGATCGACGCCTCGGCGCCCTTCGGCTGGGAGGGCGCCCTGCGCGTCGTCGAGCTCCTGCACGGGCTCAACTCGCCCAGTGCCGCACGCCGGCAGCAGGCCGTCCTGTCCCCCGCCGAAGACGTACCGGTGCCGGCCGAGCTGCTGGCCAAGGCGGTCCTCACCGAGTCGGATCCCAACGTCGCCGGTGCCCTGCGGTGGGCTCTCGCGCGGGCGGGCGGTGACGGGGTGGCAAGCGTGGCCTCCGGCGTGCGTTCGGAGAACGCCGACATCCGGCGGCGCGCGGTACTGGCGATCGCCGAACTGCCCGGGGACGAGGCGACCGCGGTGCTCGCGGACGCGCTCGGCGACCCGGACAGGACCGTGCGCGGGCACGCCGCCCTGGCGGCGGGCAAACGTGGCGAGACCGCGGCCGTGCCGACGCTCGTCGACATGGTGGTCGAGGGCACGAACGACGTCGAGGCCGCCGAGGTGCTGGGCACACTGTCACTGGACTCCGCGTGCGCGGAGCGGATCATGAGCGCGCTCGTCGGCGAACTCGCCGCGCACACCGAGGACTCCGCGGTCCGGATACGCCTGACGCAGGCACTCGCCGAGCTGCCGGTGAGCGGAGCGCGGGACGTCCTGCGGCAACTGACCCACGACTACGACCGGGCCGTCGCCCTCATCGCCTCGGCCCTCCTGGGCGTGCTCGACGAAAAGTAGCGCGGTGGGTCGTGGTACGAAAGCGACCGTGACCGATGCGGCCGATCGAGTGGTGGACGTCTACCGGCGTCATGCCTCGGCATGGGCAGCCGCGCGCGGCGCGAAGCCGCGAGAAAGCGGATGGCTCCTGCGGTTCGCGAGCATGCTCGGGCGTGCCGGCACGGTGCTCGACATCGGCTGCGGATCGGGCGAGCCCATCGCCCGCTCCCTCACCGGTCTGGGGCATCGCGTCACCGGCGTCGACAGCTCACCGGAGATGATCGCCCTGTTCCGGTCGAATCTGCCCGGCGCCGCCGCCGAGGTGGCCGATATGCGCTCGCTGAACCTGGGCCTCGGGTTCGGCGGCCTCATCGCCTGGGACAGCTTCTTCCATCTGACACCTCGCGAGCAGCGCCTGATGTTTCCCGTCTTTCGCGAGCACGCCGAGCCCGGCGCGCCGCTTCTCTTCACCAGCGGGGCCGCCTTCGGAGAGAGCATCGGCACCTTCGAAGGGGAGCCGCTCTATCACGCGAGCCTCGATCCCGACGAGTATCGTCGCCTGCTCGCCCACGCGGGTTTCGACGTCGTGGCCCACGTCGCCGCGGACCCGGATTGCGGCGGGCACACGGTTTGGCTGGCGCGCTGCCGGTAACCACTTCCTTCGCGATATGTCCACAAAGGACGGGACGCGCCCGCAAGCGCTTACCCGGATCCACGAACACGGACGTCCATGATGGTCCATTCGTCCCAACGCCGTCCCAACCGGACAGGTTACTCGCGGGTAAACGTCGACGCGCTCAAAACACTGCTCTATAACTTGTTCTAAATCCCTCAACGGCGAGGACTGTCACATGAGCGACAAACCCGTGTGTAGACCCACTTCTGACACCATATCCCGTCGCCTCTTCCTAGCAGGAACCAGTTCCATCCTGGCCGGAGCCGCTCTCGGCGGCCGCGCCGCCGCCGCGCCGGTGTCCACCACCGGCCTGCCCAGCGGGGCACACGTTTCCGCGCTGGTGATCGGCAGCGGCTACGGCGGTTCGGTCGCCGCGCTGCGGCTCGCGCAGGCCGGCGTCGACGTCGCCATGATCGAGATGGGCATGGCATGGGACACCCCCGGCGCGGACGGCAGGATCTTCGCCAACACCACCAGCCCGGACCAGCGCTCGTTCTGGTTGCGTACCAGGACGAAGCAACCGCTTTCCAACTTCCTCGGGTTCCCGCTCGACAAGGACATCCCGCGCTACACCGGAATCCTCGACGCGGAGGAGTTCGGCGGGATCATCGTCTATCAGGGCCGGGGCGTCGGCGGCGGGTCGCTCGTCAACGGCGGTATGGCCGTCACGCCGAAACGGGAGAACTTCGGCGCGATCCTCCCGTCGGTGAACGCGGACGAGATGTACGACGTCTACTACCCGCGCGCCAACGAGGGCCTCGGCGTCGGCACCGTCCGCCCGGCCTGGTTCGACACCACCGACTGCTACCAATACGCCCGCGTCGGCCGCAAACAGGCGCAGCGGTCCGGTTTCCCGTTCGTGTTCGTGCCCGACGTGTACGACTGGAACTACATGGAGCAGGAAGCGGCGGGCACCGTGCCGAAGTCCGCGCTCGCCGGGGAAATCCTGTACGGCAACAACTACGGCAAGAAATCCCTGCAGAAGACCTATCTTCCGCGGATCGCGGCGACCGGCCGGGTCAGCGTCTCGCCGCTGCACCGCGTGACGTCGGTGGCACCCGCCTCGGGCGGCGGCTACACGGTCGCGATCGAACAGCTCACCACCGACGGAACGGTGTCCACCACGAAGACGGTGACCGCGGACAAGGTGTTCTTCGCCGCGGGCAGCGTCGGGACGAGCAAGCTGCTGGTGAAGCTGAAGGCCACCGGCGCGCTGCCGAACCTGAACGGCGAGGTCGGAAAGAGCTGGGGTGACAACGGGAACGTCATGTGCGGGCGCGCCAACCACCTCTGGGACCCGACCGGCAGTCTCCAGGCGTCCATTCCCTGCGGCGGCATCGACAACTGGGCCGCGGGCGGCGCGTTCGCCGAAGTCGCCCCGCTGCCGACCGGGATCGAGACGTGGGCGTCGTTCTACCTGTCCATCACGAAGAACCCGAACCGCGCGCAGTTCAGCTGGAACCCGTCGACGCGGCGCGTGGACCTGAACTGGCAGACCGCGTGGAAGCAGCCGTCGATCGACATGGCGAAGTCCATTTTCGACAGGATCAACGCGACGGAGGGGACGATCTACCGGACCGATCTCTTCGGCGCGTACAAGATCTGGGGCGACCACCTCACCTACCACCCGCTCGGCGGCGCGGTGCTGAACAAGGCGACCGACAACTACGGCAGGCTCGCCGGGTATCCGGGCCTCTACGTCATCGACGGCGCCCTGATCCCGGGCAACACCAGCGTCAATCCCTTCGTCACCATCACGGCGCTGGCAGAACGCAACATCGAGAAGATCGTCGCGACGGACTTCTGATGGTCCGTGAAGGCCTCCTTCACAGCGCTCAACGCCGTGAAGGAGGCCTTCACGGCATTCGTCACGACCGGTGCGACGGCAGCACGCAGACCGTGTCCAGCCCGAGAACGTGGTTCAGCCGCCCGAACGCCAGCCACGAACCCAGGCTCATGCTCAGCTCGACGATCTCGCGCTGGCTGTAGTGCGCGGACATCCGCGTCCAGAACTCCTCGTCGAGGCCGTGATGGTCGAGGGCGTACCGCTCGGCGTACTCCGCCGCGAGCCGCGTCCGGTCGTCGAAGCGGTCCGTCGTGCGCCAGTCCAGCACCGCGTCCGCGAACTCCTCCTCGACCTTTTCGCCGTCGCGTTCGGTACGCCAGTCGAGACAGAAGACGCAACCGTTGAGCTGCGCGATCCGCAGGCGCGCGGCCTCGAACTCCCGCAACCCCAACGTCGTGTGCGAGTAGACGGCCAGCGAAAAGTTCGACGCGGCGACTCCGATGCCGGGCACCATCTCGCCCCACACGTACCCGATCGGATCCTTGCCCTCGGGGATGTCGATGCGCATCAACGTTTCCTTCCGAGCTTGCCTGCTGCCGGGCGCAGCGGGACGTCGAGTGCGTCGTACAGACCGGGTTCCGCGCCCGCCAGCCAGTCGATCGCGCCGACGAGCCTGCCTACCGCGGTGGCATTACCGCCCGCGGAACGGTTTTCGCCCTCGTCGCTCGCCTCGACCGTGACCTCGATGCGTGGCCTGCCTTCGATGATCACGCGGTGCGCGCCCGCGCCACTCGGCGGCGTCGGCCAGTCCGGCGCGCACGACGGGTGGATGCGCGTCACGTGCTCGACGACGATCCGCGGCTCGCCGTCGACGACGCCCTGGACCTCGAACCGCACCGCGCCCTGCGTGCCCGCCTCGAACTCGCCCATGGTCCGCGTGGTCACGGTTTCCTCGAGCGGCCGCCGGTCGAGCGTCTCGCGGATCTCGTCCAGCTCGACGTCCAGCGCCCGCGCCATCAGCCGGACCTGGCCGCCCCACACCATCGTCGGCACGCCGCTCAGGAGCATCGGCGGCTGGTAGTCCATCGGCTGGCCCATCCCGACCAGATAGCGGACGGAATCGGGCTGCTCGTAGGTCGAGTAGTCGAAGATCTCCTGGCACCGGATGGCGTCGACGGTAGTACCCAGCCCGCTGATCAGCAGCGGCAGCACGTCGTTGCCCCAGCCGGGATCGACGCCGGAGACGAACAGCGAACCGCCGCCGTCCTCGATCGCCGCCAGCACCGGCTCCCGCAGCTCCGGCGGCGCGTTCCGCTGGTCGTAGAGCGGATAGAGCGACGGCGTCACGACGACCGCGCCCGCCCGGACCGCCCGCACGATGTCGGCGAGCGCGTCGCCGGGCCGGACATCGCCCGAGGCGGCGTAGACCACCGCGCGCGGACTCGCCGCCAGCACGGCCTCGACGTCGTCGGTCGCGGCCACGCCCAGCGCGTCCACCCCGGCCAGCTCGCCCGCGTCCTTGCCGACCTTCGCGGGATCGTGGACGAGCACCGCGGTCAGCTTCAACGCCGGATGAGCGTCGACGGCCCGGATCGCGGCCCGGCCGACATTGCCCGTACCCCACACCACTGTGGCGATCATTCCGCCGAGTTTCCCCGCGCCGTCGCGAATCCGGGAAGCCTTTCGTTCCGGTGAGCGGACCGTACGGCCGAACGTCGCAGCGCCGTCCGGCGGCGTCGCGAATGGCACCTTGGAGATTTCTCGGTGAAGGTTCTGCAGTCGTGGGTCCTGCGCGTTTGCGCTGGAGGACGGCCTTCGGCGGGTGGGCCTGGCGGGTGCGACAAGGGCGTCCCTGGGTGCGTTGGGTGCTACGGGGGCGTCCCTGGGTGCGGTGGATGCACCCAGGGCGTCCCTCGGACCCTCCCGCCTATGCCGAC
>NZ_JBHYIK010000090.1:0-15414 GCF_042739735.1 Amycolatopsis sp. NPDC059027
CGTCGGCGTCTCGATCACCGTTCTCTCACCAGAGCCGCCACTGCACCCCATCCTGGGCCCCTGCGCCCGGGAAGCGCAGTTAGCCCGCTAAACGCACTCGGCGGGCCCGGAGCCGCCCATCGCAGTGGAGTCGTATGTCAAGGAATCCGGCCGAGCGGCCGTTGTGGATCATCCCGGCGGAGCAACCTGCGGCGAATAACGCACACACACTGCGGACACGCCCTGTGAAGCTGTTAGAGTCGGCGGCACGCTTCGGGACGAGTGTGCCCCGAAGCGTTCCTGGCTTGCCTGCCAGTGAGCTGTGTTCCCGCCGGTCACCGTGCCGGCCAAGCCGATCGTCGGTACGACAGCCGACGACGCCGAGGAGGTCCCCCGCGTGCTCAGCGCCTTCCGCTCGGCTCTCGCGACGCCGGATCTACGCAAGAAGATCCTGTTCACGCTAGCCATTGTCGCGGTCTACCGAATCGGTGCGGCCATTCCGGCCCCCGGGATCTCGTTCTCCGCCGTTCAGGCGTGCTCGTCCCAGGCTCAGCAAGAAGGCGTCTACCAGCTGCTGAACCTGTTCAGCGGCGGTGCGCTGCTGCAGTTGTCGCTCTTCTCGACCGGCATCATGCCGTACATCACGGCGAGCATCATCATCCAGCTGCTCACCGTGGTCATCCCGCGGTTCGAGGAGCTGAAGAAGGAAGGCCAGTCCGGCCAGGGCAAGCTGACCCAGTACACCCGGTACCTGACGATCGCGCTGGCGATCCTGCAGGCCACCGGCGTGGTCGCGCTCGCGGACCGCAAGCAGCTCTTCCCGGACTGCCCGAACCCGATCATCCCGGATAACAGCATCTACGCGCTGACGCTGATCGTGGTCACGATGACCGCCGGTACCGCGGTGATGATGTGGCTGGGCGAGCTGATCACCGAGCGCGGCGTCGGCAACGGCATGTCGGTCCTGATCTTCCTGAACATCGCGGCCCGCATCCCGGTCGAGGGCGGCAACATCCTGAGCAACGGCGGTGGCGTCGCGCTCGCGATGATCTGCGTGTTCGGCCTGGTGATCATCGCCAGCGTCATCTTCGTCGAGCAGGGACAGCGCCGGATCCCGGTGCAGTACGCCAAGCGCATGATCGGCCGCCGGATGTACGGCGGCACCTCGACCTACCTGCCGATCAAGGTTAACCAGGCCGGTGTCATCCCGGTCATCTTCGCTTCGTCGCTGCTGTATCTGCCGGATCTGATCAGCCGCCTGGTGGGCAACCAGAACAGCAACTCCGGGTGGCAGGTCTTCATCCAGAACTACATCGTCAACCAGGGCAACTGGGTGCACATCCTGTTGTACTTCGCGTTGATCATCTTCTTCACGTACTTCTACATCACGATCACGTTCAACGTGGACGAGCGTGCTGAGGAGATGAAGAAGTTCGGTGGCTTCATCCCGGGCATCCGGCCCGGGCGGCCGACCGCGGAGTACCTGAGCTACGTCCTCGGCAGGATCACCCTGCCGGGCTCGCTCTACCTGGGCATCATCGCGATTCTTCCGAACTTCTTCCTGTCGGTGACCGGATCGGGGAACAACCAGAACTTCCCGTTCGGTGGCACGGCTGTGCTGATCATGGTCGGTGTCGGTCTCGACACCGTCAAGCAGATCGAAAGCCAGCTGATGCAGCGCAACTACGAAGGGTTCTTGAAGTGACGCGCCTGGTTCTCGTCGGCCCGCCCGGTGCGGGCAAAGGTACACAGGCAGTTGCCCTGTCCGAGCAGTTGCGCATTCCGCACATCTCGACGGGTGATCTGTTCCGCGCCCACGTCGGCCAGGGCACCCCGCTGGGGCAGGAAGCTTCGCGCTACCTGGACTCGGGTGAACTCGTCCCCGACTCGGTGACGAACGAGATGGTGCGCGAGCGGCTGGCCGAGCCCGACGCCAAGGTCGGCTTCCTGCTTGACGGCTTTCCCCGGAACACCAAGCAGGCCGAGGTGCTCGGGGAGATCCTGAGCGACGCGGACACCGATCTCGACGCGGTCATCCAGCTCGAGGTCCCAGAGGACGTCGTGGTCAAGCGCCTGATGTCGCGGGGCCGCACCGACGACACCGAGGACGTCATCCGCCGTCGCCAGCAGATCTACGTCTCGGAGACCGCGCCGCTGCTGGAGTACTACGCCGGCATCCTGGTCAAGGTCGACGGGGTCGGCGAGGTCGAGGAGATCTCGGCCCGGGTGCTGAAAGCGCTGCGCGACCGCACGTGAATCTCGGAGGATTGCGTGTTCTGCAAGTACTTCGTCGTGGGCGCATGATCGAGGTCAAGACCCCGGACGAACTCCAGGCGATGCGCGCGGCGGGTCTCGTCGTCGCGCGCACGCTGGCGGCGGTCCGCGGGGCCGCTGTCCCGGGTGTGAGCACGGCGGAGCTCGACGAGCTGGCCGAGCAGACGATCCGAGACGCCGGTGCGGTGCCTTCGTTCAAGGGTTACCACGGCTTCCCAGCGTCGATCTGCGCTTCGGTGAACGAGCAGATCGTGCACGGCATCCCGTCGAAGACGCAGGTGCTCGCGGACGGCGACATCATTTCCGTGGACTGCGGTGCCATCCTCGACGGCTGGCACGGTGACTCCGCCGTCACGATCGAGATCGGCGATGTCGACGAGTCCTATCGCGCCCTTTCTGCGGCGACGAAAGCCGCGATGTGGGCCGGGATCGGTGCGGTCAGCGCCGGTGGGCGGCTGACCGACATCTCGTTCGCCGTGCAGTCCGCAGCTGAGAAGGCCGGCCGGGACGGCGGCGTCGAGTACGGGATGATCCTCGAGTACGGCGGGCACGGTATCGGGCGCCAGATGCACATGGAGCCGTTCCTGCCCAATGTGGGCAAACCGGGCAAGGGGCCTCGGTTGAAGCCGGGCATGGCGCTCGCGATCGAGCCGATGCTGACCAGCGGCGGCGGGGAGACCCGCGAACTGGACGACGGCTGGACCGTCGTCACCGCCGACGGCTCGCGCGCCGCACACTGGGAGCACACCGTCGCCATCACCGAAGACGGTCCCTGGGTCCTCACTGCCCCCGAAGACTCCTGACCCATCCCCTCCGCGACCGCGTTTAGCCCGCTAAACGCACCTTCGCGCCCTGCTCCGAGCGCATTTAGCGGGCTAAACGCACTCGCGTTCGTCAGTGGGTCGCCCCGGTCGCCGCCCTCTCCACCGTCGGAGGTGACGGGCACTGGTGCCCGGCGAGCGCAGTTAGCCCGCTAAACGCGCTCGGGTTCAGCGGAGGCGCTTGGCCTTCGGAGCGCTGCGGTACGTGGGTGACGCCGCAACTGCGTTTAGCCCGCTAAACGCAGTTGCCGGCGGCCGAGACGGAACGGGCCCGTAGCACGGTTACCCCCAGTTTGGGGGTCGCGACACGGGTTGCGTACACTGTCAAGTCGGCGTACTCATCGCGCCCGGTTCCAGCGCGCTCGTGAATCTCGCGAACATTGGAGTCGGGGAGGAGTGTGCCGACGCACCACCCAGCCAAGCACTCAAGCTCAGCGATCACACAGCGTAGCGACAGGAAATGCGGAGGACATGGGCAAGAAAGACGGGGCCATCGAGGTCGAAGGCCGCGTAGTCGAGCCGCTCCCCAACGCGATGTTCCGCGTCGAGTTGGAGAACGGCCACAAGGTCCTTGCACACATCAGCGGCAAGATGCGGCAGCACTACATCCGCATCCTGCCCGAGGACAGGGTTGTCGTGGAGCTCTCGCCCTACGACCTATCTCGTGGTCGCATCGTCTACCGCTACAAGTGATCACTGAGAGTAGAGCACAAGCAGGAGAGCAGGAGACGTGAAGGTCCAGCCGAGCGTCAAGAAGATCTGCGACAAGTGCAAGGTGATCCGCCGTCACGGCCGGATCATGGTGATCTGCGAGAACCTGCGGCACAAGCAGCGGCAGGGCTGATCACCCGCACTCGACCAGAGTGGATTGACAGCTACACAACCTCCCCGCACCTGCCGGGCCGCGCGAGCGGTCCGGTTCACCCCCGGACTTCAGGCCGGGGCCGGGACACCCGAAGCGCGAGCAGAGGGCAAGACAGGCGAGTCGGTCCCGGGACCGGACGGGGAGCAGACCTGAAGAAGAAACCTATGAAGGAGCATCAACGCCAATGGCACGACTCGCTGGCGTAGACCTCCCCCGCGAGAAGCGGTTGGAGATCGCGCTGACCTACATCTACGGCATCGGCCGTACCCGCTCGAAGCAGCTCATCGCGGCTGCCGAGCTCAACGCGGACACCCGCGTCAAGGACCTCTCCGATGACGACCTCGCCAAGCTGCGTACGTACATCGAAGAGAACTACAAGGTCGAGGGTGACCTTCGCCGCGAGGTGAACGCCGACATCCGTCGGAAGATCGAGATCGGGTGCTACGAGGGCCTTCGGTGGCGTCGCGGACTTCCTGTCCGTGGTCAGCGCACGAAGACCAACGCCCGTACCCGCAAGGGTCCGAAGAAGACGGTCGCCGGCAAGAAGAAGGCTGGCAAGAAGTGAGCGTCCAGGGCAAGAAGGTCGTGCGGATGGGCGGCGCCCAGCGTCGCGGCACGGCTTGTGTCTCGCCCAAGGCGCTCTACGCCCGCCCGATGGCGCTGCGCAACCTGTACACCGACGCCGGGTCCGTCATCCGGCGCGGACAGCGTGAAGCAGCAGCCGCTCACCAAGAGAACGCGCGCTAACAGGAGATCCCTCAGAACATGCCACCGAAGTCTCGTACTGCGGCGGGGGCCAAGAAGGTCCGCCGCAAGGAAAAGAAGAACGTCGCGCACGGTCACGCGCACATCAAGAGCACCTTCAACAACACGATCGTCTCGATCACGGACCCGACCGGTGCCGTGATCGCGTGGGCGTCCAGTGGTCACGTGGGCTTCAAGGGCTCGCGCAAGTCCACCCCGTTCGCCGCGCAGATGGCCGCCGAGAACGCTGCCCGCAAGGCCGCCGAGCACGGCATGAAGAAGGTCGACGTGTTCGTGAAGGGCCCGGGTTCGGGCCGCGAGACGGCGATCCGCTCGCTGCAGGCGGCCGGCCTCGAGGTCGGCACCATCCAGGACGTGACCCCGCAGCCTCACAACGGCTGCCGCCCGCCCAAGCGGCGCCGGGTCTGAGGAACGGGGAGGAGTAAGAAGAAATGGCTCGTTACACCGGCCCCGCGACGCGTATTTCGCGTCGCCTCAAGGTTGACCTCATCGGCGGCGACCAGGCTTTCGAGCGTCGCCCCTACCCGCCCGGCCAGCACGGCCGCGGCCGGATCAAGGAGTCCGAGTTCCTTCTGCAGTCGCAGGAGAAGCAGAAGGCTCGCTACACCTACGGCGTGCTCGAGAAGCAGTTCGTCCGGTACTACAAGGAAGCCGTGCGGCGTCCCGGCAAGACCGGTGAGAACCTGCTGCAGATCCTCGAGTCCCGGCTGGACAACGTGATCTACCGCGCCGGCATCGCCCGCACCCGCCGTCAGGCGCGTCAGCTGGTGAGCCACGGCCACTTCCTGGTCAACGGCGTCAAGGTCAACGTGCCGAGCTTCCAGGTCAGCAAGTGGGACATCATCGACGTGCGGCCGAAGTCGCTGTCGATGCTGCCGTTCGTCGCGGCCAAGGAGTCTTTCGGCGAGCGCCCGATCCCGGCGTGGCTGCAGGTCGTCCAGTCGAGCCTCCGCGTGCTGGTCCACCAGCTCCCGGAGCGCGCGCAGATCGATGTTCCGGTTCAGGAACAGCTGATCGTCGAGCTCTACTCGAAGTGATCCTCCACCGGGCTTCGGGTCTTCCCGGGGCCCGGTGCGGGTCAGGGCGGCGGCGTCCAGGGTGCGCCGCCGCCGCGCCATCCCTTTCGGCGTCATATGGCGGGCGCCGTCTGGAAAGGAACAAGGAAGAATGCTGATTTCCCAGCGGCCGGCTCTCGGCGAAGAGACGGTCAACGAAACCCGCTCCCGGTTCACCATCGAGCCGCTGGAGCCCGGCTTCGGCTACACGCTCGGCAACTCGCTGCGGCGCACGCTGCTGTCGTCCATCCCGGGCGCGGCCGTGACGAGCATCCGCATCGACGGCGTGCTGCACGAGTTCACCACCGTCCCTGGGGTGAAGGAAGACGTCACCGACATCATCCTGAACCTCAAGGAGCTCGTGGTGTCCTCGGAAGAGGACGAGCCGGTCACCATGTACCTGCGCAAGCAGGGCCCTGGTGAGGTCACCGCCGCCGACATCGTGCCCCCGGCCGGCGTCACCGTGCACAACCCGGACCTGCACATCGCGTCGCTGAACGGCAAGGGCAAGCTCGAAATCGAGCTCGTCGTCGAGCGCGGCCGCGGTTACGTTCCGGCCCTGCAGAACAAGCAGGCCGGCGCCGAGATCGGCCGGATCCCGGTCGACTCGATCTACTCGCCGGTGCTGAAGGTGACGTACAAGGTCGAGGCGACCCGTGTCGAGCAGCGCACCGACTTCGACAAGCTGATCTTGGACGTGGAGACCAAGCCGTCGATCACGCCCCGGGACGCTGTCGCGTCCGCTGGCAAGACGCTGGTGGAGCTGTTCGGTCTCGCTCGCGAACTGAACGTCGACGCCGAGGGCATCGAGATCGGCCCGTCGCCGCAGGAGGCGGACACCATCGCCGCCTACGCGATGCCGATCGAGGACCTGGACCTCACAGTCCGGTCGTACAACTGCCTCAAGCGCGAAGGCATCCACACGGTCGGCGAACTGGTCTCGCGCAGCGAGGCCGACCTGCTCGACATCCGGAACTTCGGTGCGAAGTCGATCGACGAGGTCAAGCTCAAGCTCGTCGGCCTCGGCCTCGCGCTCAAGGACAGCCCGCCCGGGTTCGACCCGACCGCGGCCGCGGCCAGCTACGACGGTGAGGGCTGGTCCGAGGGTGTCGGCGGGATCACCAGCGGTATTTCGGACGACGGCCACGACGACGGCCAGGACTACGCAGAGACGGAGCAGCTGTAAGGCCGTCGGCCTGGACGCTGTGAGCTGAACTAGGAGAACCCATGCCCACCCCCACCAAGGGAGCCCGGCTCGGCGGGTCGTCCGCGCACGAGCGGCTGATCCTGGCCAACCTGGCCACGCAGCTGTTCGAGCACGGCAAGATCACGACGACCGAGGCGAAGGCCAAGCGCGTTCGCCCGCTGGCCGAGAAGCTGATCACCAAGGCGAAGCGGGGCGACCTGCACAACCGCCGTCAGGTGCAGCGCGTCGTCCGTGACAAGGACGTCCTGCACAAGCTGTTCGCCGAGATCGGTCCGCACTTCGCGGAGCGCGCGGGCGGCTACACCCGCATCACTAAGACGATGCCGCGCAAGGGCGACAACGCCCCCATGGCGGTCATCGAACTGGTCGCTGAGAAGACCGTGACGTCCGAGGCCGAGCGGGCTCGCAAGACGAAGTTCGCCAAGGACGAGAAGGCTGCCGCTCCGGCTGCCGAGGAGACCGCTGAGGTCGCCGACGCCGCCGAGTCGACCGAGACCGCCGCCGCTGAGGCCCCGGCGGCGGAGGCCGCTGAGGCTCCCGAGGCCGCTGCCGACGCGGACGCCAAGAAGGACTGAGTCCTGACGGCTGCACGTACACCGGACGAGCCCGCCACTCCCGCTGGGGAGGGCGGGCTCGTCCGTCTGCGTCTCGATGTCAGCTACGACGGGACCGATTTCTCCGGCTGGGCTCGCCAGCCGGGGCGCCGGACCGTCCAAGGTGTACTCGAAGACGCTCTCGCCAAACAGCCCCCCGGGTCCGCGGTCCCGAAATCCGTCGTCGTCGCCGGCCGCACCGACGCCGGTGTGCACGCGTCCGGCCAAGTCCTCCACGTCGACGTGGCGCCTTTAGCGGGCAAAACGCACTCGGGCCGGATCGCAGTGGACCAGTGGGGGATCCCTGACCTGGTCCGGATGTGTCATCGATGGAACAGGATCCTGCCGGGAGATGTCCGTGTGTTGGACGCTCGCGTGGCGCCGCCCGGCTTCGACGCTCGTTTTTCGGCTGTGCGAAGGCACTACCTCTATCGGGTGTCCGATGCCGCCTGGGGCGTGGATCCGTTGCGGCGCAAGGACACCCTCGCATGGGGACGTTCTTTGTCGATCGACGTGATGAACGAGGCGTCGGCTGAACTGCTCGGCCTGCTAGATTTCGCAGCCTTCTGCAAGCAGCGGGAGGGCGGCACGACGATTCGTGAATTGCAGCGATTCGAATGGCGCCGGACAGCGCCCCATGCGGTAGAGGCCGTCGTATCGGCCGACGCCTTCTGCCATTCGATGGTGCGAAGTCTGGTCGGTGCTGTACTTCTCACCGGTGATGGGCGGCGGTCCCCGGACTGGCCGTCAGGCGTACTCGCGAGCGGCGTCCGCGACAGCGCTGTGGCCCCCGCCCACGGCCTTACCCTGACCGCGGTCGACTACCCGCCAGATGCCGAATTGGCCGCCCGTGCCGAACAAACTCGCAACATTCGCACACCCCACCCCTGACCGGGCGCGGCGCGTTTAGCCCGCGAACTGCGCCCGCTGGGCGGCGCGGACGGAGTCGAGGATACTCGCGAAGTCGGTGGCCAACTGCTCGGCCGTCACGATCACGAATCGCCACCCTTCTTCGGCAATTCGCCGTCGGCGTTCGTAGTCGTGCTGCTGTTGTGATGGTTCTTCGTGCCAGCGGCCGTCGTACTCGATGGCGACTTTGCTCTCCTTGAGTGCCAGATCGAGCCTGCCAAGGAAGCGTCCCCGTCTCGAGTGCACGTTGTATTGGGGTTTCGCTGCGAATCCGCCAGCGGCAAGCACGATGCGCAACTCTGATTCCGGTAGCGACTCCGCACGCGGGTCTGAGAGCAGGAGAGCATGTCTGGCCAGACGGATGCCGCGGTTCCGACGCCTCATGAAGAGACGTTCCAGGTCCCGTCGTCTGACCAGCTTGGCCCGGAGGAACGCGTCCAGGTCCGGAACGCCGATGCGGAGACGTCGCACCCAGCTGCGTTTCCGTGGGGAAAGCCGGAGCAGCAGGTCGAGGGCTATCCGTGCGGGCCGGGCGATGCGGACTCCGTGCCAGGTACGCGTTTCAGCGTGAGGTACCTCGGTGCGGCGTATGTGAATCCCCACGATGGGACCGAATCGATGCTTCTCCGGTACCACGAACTCGACGGGATCGTAGGGCTTCGCCAGTTCCACGCCCAGCACTGTCGCGGCGGATCGTCCTGTTAGGACCGCTTCTTTGGGAGCCAACAACGCCGCGCCGCGGCAACGTAGCTCGTGCGTGACGGTGACATGTGCGGGCGCGTAGACGTCTTGGAACAGACGACGGACACCTGGGCCTCTGAGCTGGCCAGCCGTGATCAAGCCAGCCTTTCGCGCTTCGGACCCGCGGAAGACGTCGGGAAGATGGTCGGTGTTGAGGAGAATAGCCACGATGACACTGTGGCGCCCAAGACCGACAACCTTGCTCGATCGAGCGCCAAACACGTCAAGTTGTCCACAAGGCCCCTGTTATCCACAGCCACGCGATATCCCCCTTGACAACATCCACCCATTTCCAATCCGCCCATTCTCAATCCGCCCGTTCCCTCCAGCCGAGTGCGTTTAGCCCGCTAAACGCGCCCAGCCGCCCCGAGTGCAGTTAGCCCGCTAAACGCGCACGGGGTCGGCTGGGGAGCGACGCGGGTGGAGCGAGTGCGTTTAGCGGGCTAAACGCACTCGCCGGGGTCAGTCGCCGCGGCGGACGGGGCCGAGGAGTTGTTGTTCCTTGGTGGTGGTGACGAGGCGGAGGGGCCGCCACAGGTTGCGGCCCAGCGCGACCACCTGGTCGTCCTTCAACGTCGTGAGCTGACGCATCATCTGGGGCGGAAGCCGCCAGATCCGCGCAGCCAACTCGGCCTGACCCGCTGGAAGACGCTGCATCAACACCAGGTCGGCCGCGTTCGCGGTCGCTCCTGCCTGCGGGTGCAGGTACGGCAGCACGTACACTGTCGTCTGCCACGGTGACCGTGGCGGGAACAGGTCCTGCGGTGTCGGGCCGCCGTCGGTCACGACCAGCAGCGGCGCGTCCTCGGAGGGCCGCGGCAGTTCCACCGGCGACAGCCGCCGGATCTGCACGAGCGGCGACGGCCTGCCGTCACGCTGGTTGCCCGCGGCCTGCGGCAGCACCTGCCAGGCGGCCGGACGCCCGGTCGCCACGACCACCCACGCACCGACGGCCATCGCGCGCATCGCCACCTGACGCGCCAGATACAACCCGCCGACCAGCACGATCCGCGTCGGTGTCGAACGCAGCGCCGAAATCGTCAGCGGCTCGCCCTTGAGTCCGGAACCCAGGACGATCCCCCCACGGTCGCCCGACGGGCTGATCGCGTCGAGCATCGCTGGGTCCACAGTGAACTCCGGCGCCACACCGGCGCTCTGCCCGGAGTCGCGAAGGCGGGAACTCATGCCGTACCTCCGATCGGCAGCGTCGCGGCGAACGCGGAGACCTGAAGGCCGCGCAACGGCGTCAGTGTCACTCCGAGACGCTCCGAAATTCCCTGCAGCCGCTGGTCGGCGGTGTCGAGTTCCCGCGGGTTCCGCGCGCTCAACCGCACGACACCGCGCAGCCCGATCTTGCCCTCGTCGGCCGCCGGAGCGATCGACATGGCGACGGTCGCGGACAGCGCCCGAACACTGGTGAGTGCGTTGAGGCTCCCGGTGATCTTGCCCTTGGGCCAGCCGGTGATCGCGTAGCTCGCGTGCCCGATGCCCGCGGCGGTGACGCCGGTCCAGCGCTCCTGCAGCGTGACCTTCGCCGGGGCGCCCGCGACGGCGGTGAGTTCCGCGGCCGAAATGCTGGCGCGCAGCAGCTCGTCCGGATCCAGTGGACGGGTCGGGACACCCTGTGATTCCAGGGCGTTGCGCACACGGGACAACGCGCCGATGAGTGCGCGGTGGGCACCGACGACACCGCCGCCGCGTTCGCGGATCGCGGCCGGGCAACGCCGCGGGTCGAGCCGGATGGCCACCCACGTCGTGCGCCGGGCGGCGGCGGGCAGCGGCCCGAGCACCTCCATGTACGAGCTGAGCGCCGGCGAATCCGCGGGGAGCGCGGCGCTTCCCGGGTAGCAGTGCCAGATCATCTGGATCGAGTCGAGCACCACACCCCTGTCCTCGAGGCACGGCGCGAGCGCGGCCAGCGGAAGACTCGGCGCGCCACCGGCCTGGGTGATCAAGGCTGGGGCGGGCTCGACCAGCAGGACAGCCGTCCACGTGCCGTCGTTCCAGGCGAGGCCGACCTGCTGGCGTTCGTGGTCGACGCCGTGTGCCACCACGAGATCCGGCACCGCGATCCGCAGCAGGTTCACCCGCGCGTCGTCCGGCCCGGTGACCGTGGCCTCTTCCGCGGCGAGCGATTCGATACTGCTCGGCGGCAGCGGGGTCGCCACGCGATCGTGTGAACGGAACGTGTAGCGCGCGGTGAGCCCGACCCATTGGGTGAACCACCGGCCGCGCCAGCGCAGAAAGGCGATGACCAGCGCGACGGCCAGCACACCGATGCCGACGTACTTCAGCGACATGTTGATCGCCAGCAGTACGAGGCCGATCGCGAGGCCGAGCTCGAGCACCACCAGGTTCGCGACCGGAAGCGGGCCGAGGTTCACGCCAGCGGAACGTCGGCGCGCGGGTGCGGCCATCCGGACGGGTGCCGGGCCGGAAGGCTGCTGGGGCGGAGGACCGCCTTGCCCGCCGGGTCCACCAGGACCACCCGGCCCGCCAGGGCCACCGGGTCCGCCTGGCCCACCAGGCCCTCCGGGCCCACCTGGACCAGGGGCTCCGGGACGTCCGGGTGCTCCGCCGGGCACACCGGGTCGACGCGGCGTGCCCTGACCGCCCGGCACACCGCCAGGTCCACCCGGACCGCCCTGTCTTCCCGGCCGCGGCGGCGGCCCCGGGGGACGACCCGGCGGTGGTGACCCTGGAGGCGGGCCAGGCGGACGTGGAGGAGTGTTGACGGACATCCGCGCTTTCTCTTCCCCTCGTGCGTGTTGCGTACCCGGAAAGCCGGTCCCGAGGTGCCTGACCCTAGCTTGAGTTGGTAGAAACCCCACACCAGACGGTCCCCGTACGGCTATCCTGCGGAACCGTACCGCGACGGGGAGGACTGTAGGTCGAGAATGCCATCAACGCCCACGACTAAGTCTCAGGTTCAGGCTTATCAGTTCGTCCTCCGTCGGATGCAATCAGCGCTGGTCCGGCGGGACGCCGTGATGCTGCACGACCCGATGCGGACCCACACGCGGGCCACGATCGTGGGAGTCGTGCTCGGCGCGCTGGGCATGATCGTCTTCATCGTCTGGGGGCTGCTGAGCCCGCAGCCGTCGGTGCCCGAGGCGGGGAACATCGTCATCGGCCAGCAGTCCGGCACGGTGTACGTCGTCATGGGCAACCCGAAGAAACTGGTCCCGACCTTCAACCTCGCTTCGGCCCGGCTGCTGCTCATCGCGCAGCAGCAACAGCAGCAGAAGCAGTCGTCCGGTGGCCAGGCGAGCCCGGCGGCGGCAGGGCCGTCGGCTCCTCCGGGCGGCGCCGCGGCGAGCGTGAAGAACCCCACTGTCGTCTCCGATGAACAGCTGAAGGACATTCCGCGCGGCAAGCTCACCGGTATCCCGGACGGTCCGCAGCTGCTGCCGTCGGACTCGCAGCGGATCTCGGCGAACTGGGCCGTCTGCGACGAGGTCAAGCTGAACCCGCAGCTGCCGCAGCCGGACAGCATCAACCAGACCGACACCACCGTCTTTGCCGGGGTCAGCCAGCTCGGCACCGAACTCGGGGTCGACCAGGCACTGCTGGCGACCGCCGACAACGGCAAGAGCTACCTGATCTATCGGGTGCCGTCGAACCCGAACCGGCCCAACACCAACACCGTGCGCGCCGAGGTCGACCTGACCCCGGGGAACGCGGTCAGCGCCGCACTTCACCTGCCGCCGAAGGGGCGCAAGGTTTCGCAGGCGCTGCTCAACGCGATCCCCGAGGTCACCCGGCTGGCGCCGCCGACGGTCGCCGGCCAGAGCGGCCCGGCACCCGCCGACTTCGAAGGCCTGAGCGTCGGTGACGTCTTCTCCACCGCTCCCGCGGGCGCGCCCATGGAGTACTGGGCCATCGTCCAGAACGGCATCCAGAAGGTGTCCCCGGTCGTGGCCGACATCATGCGGACGGCGAAGAACGGCAGCTCCAGCAGGATGATGCAGCTCGGCCTGGACAAGACGCGCACCATCAAGCAGCTGCAGTCCGGCGACCCGGGGTATCTCGCCGTCGACGACTTCCCGGCCTCGGTACCGACCGTGCTCGACGCCACGAAGAACTCGCCGGTCGCCTGCCTGGGCTGGTCGCTTGTCGGTGAAGGTGCCAACCAGGACGCGCACACGTCTGTGTTCGTCGGGAACCAGCTGCCGGGGCCGAAGAACCCGAACGGCACCTCCACGGCGATCCGGATGACCACGCCGGGCCCCAACGGCCTGCCGATCACCGGCTTCTACATGCAGCCGGGTTTCGCGGCGGTGGTCCAGTCCGCGACGTCGAAGGCGACCTTCGGCAAGGGGGCCATCCAGCTGATCTCGGACCGGGGCATCCGGTACGGCGTCCCCGACGCCAAGATCGCGGACGCCATCGGGCTCAACAACCGGCTGCCCGCGCCGGAATCGATCATCGGCTTGCTGCCGCCGGGCGCGTCGCTGAACACGCAGGACGTGCTGAAGGAGTTCGACACCGTCCCGATCGATCCCAACGCGGGCGCGTATCCGACGGCGGCGCAGCCGCAGGCGGCGGGCAACTAGCCGCCGGAACCGGCGATCCCTGCGGGACGTCACACGCTCGAGTGCAGCCGGGCGAGCGGAGGATGCGATGGCCGGGGTGAAGATCGACGAAGCGGTCGTCGCGGAGTACGCCGGAAAGGTCGACGGTGCCGCCGGACGGCTGGATTCCGCTGTGAGCGAGGTCGGTGCGGGCGCCGTGTCGACGGAGGCGTTCGGCGGTCTCGGCGCCCAACTGGGGGTGGGGGAGTCCTACGGGCGCGCTGTCGAGGCCCTTCGGCGGCAGCTGGCCGACGGCGCGACGGCGCTGCACTCGGCGGCCGAGGCGTTGCATCGGGTGACGTCGCGGCACGCGGATCGGGACGCGGAATCCGCGGAGCTGATCAACCGGGCAGGGGAGCTCTGACCACGATGATGTCCGAGCGCGACGGCGCCACCGAATCCATCGCCCACCCCCTCGCTGCGGCCCTCACCGCCCCGCCGAGCGCGTTTAGCGGGCTAAACGCGCTCGGCGACGGGCCGGAGATCGAGGCGGCGGCGGGGCCGTACCTGGGGTACCTGTCGGAACTGGCCGACGAGCTGGGCCTGATCGACCCGGTGGAGGCGTACTTCCGGCCGTTGATCGGCCAGTGGGAGGTGCTCGGCGCAGAGTCCGAGGGGCTGCGCCGGGCGGCGAAAGCGGCAGGGGTCGTATCGGGCCAGCTCGCCGACGACCTCGGACGGCTCGACGCGGGGTGGTCCGGCGACGACGCGGATGCCTTCGTCGCCTACATGGGCGCGATCGGTGCCGCGGGCGCCGACGTCGGAGATGCGCTGAGTGCGCTGGCCGGCGCACTGGACGAACTCGTCTCGGCGGTTCGTCGCATCGTGGTCGACCTGGCCGAGGTCCTGGTCGACACCGCAGGGCTCGTCTCCGAATCGGCCATGTTGCCGGTCGGTGGCCTCACTCGGACGCGTGCTCAGATGCAAGAGACGCAGCAGACAGCGAAGGCTCTGTACGAGGCCGCGCGCGACGTCTTCGAGGCGTTCGGGAGGCTCTGCGATGGTGTCGACGACCCTGACGTGGCGTCGCGCAGCATCGAGATCGCGCATCGTTATCCACAGGAGCGGTTCAAACTTCACGACGTCGGCGCCGATCCCGGTCCGGCTGCGGATTCCCAGGCCGGTGGGGGTGCGGCGGAGGGTACGACGACGCCGTCGGCGGCGCGCGACTCAGCCGAGGGGCGGCACACCGGCGCGCGGGATCCCGAGATCGAGCAGGGGCAGTCGACCGGGGCCGGAGCGCTGCCGCTCGGTCCAGCGCCTGCCGCGCCGAGCGCGTCTCAGCAGTCCAGTAGCGGCATGGGGATGCCGATGATGCCTATGGGTTTCGGCGGTATGGGCATGGACGGTGGTGCGAAACAACGTCAGTCCAAGCACCGCGCGGCCCCGAAGGCTTCGGACGTGTTCGGCGAGCCCGCCCAGGTTGTCCCACCCGTGATCGGCGAAGACGAGGCCAAGCCCGCGCCGAAACCCCCACCCCGGAAGTGAACGGCCCGGCCCGCGAGTGCGTTTAGCCCGCTAAACGCACTCGGCCGGCCCGACGGGAAGTGGGGTTTGCGGGGGAAAAGGACGTGGGGGGGGGCGTGTGGTGTGGTGGTGGGGGGGGGCGGGTGGAGTTAGACCCCGAAAAG
>NZ_JBHYIK010000090.1:15424-23940 GCF_042739735.1 Amycolatopsis sp. NPDC059027
GCGCCCCGTTTTTTTTCCCCCCCCCCCACCCCCCTTCCTCGGGTCGCGGGGTTTTTTGTGTTTCCCCCCACCCCCCCACTTGGGTGCGGCAGAGAGGTGAGGTCGTGGGGCGGCGCGAGTGCAGTTAGCCCGCTAAACGCGGTCAGGGGGTCTTGCGGGTGACATCGGCCGCCGCGCGGTTTCGGCGGATGGTGTGCATGACGAACAGGGTGATCAGCAGAGCCACCAGGCCGCCGCCGGTGCCGGCGAGGGCGACGATGATCGCCGCCTGGTCGCGGTCGTTGGCCGGTGGCAGCGTCGCGACCTGCTGTACCGGCTTGACCGACGGCACGCCCTCCTCCGAGGACACACTCGCGGTCAGTGCCGCCATGGGGTCGATCACGCCGTGGCCGACGAAGTTGTCGTGCCCTCCGGGCGCCGCCGGGTGTTGCGCGGTATTGATGATCCGCCGCATGACGCCCTTGGCGTCGAGGTTCGGGTATTTCGCCTTGATCAACGCCGCGACACCCGCTACGTACGGTGCCGCAAAGCTCGTTCCCTGGATCGCGCTCGGTTCGGAGTTTCCCTCGATCGTCAGGTTGGCCAGGCCGGTCGAGCCCGCTGCCGGATCCAGCGAGATGATGTCCGTTCCCGGCGCCGCGACAGTGGTCCACGGGCCGTTGACGCTGAAGTTCGCGACACCGCCGGTGACGTCGATCGCGGCCACGGAAATCACGTCTTCGGAGAACCAGGGCGGCGTGACGATCGAGCGCGGCTGGTTCGGGTTCAGCTGATCGTTCTGCGGGCACGTCTCGGTCGTGTTGCCCGCCGCCGCGACCACGACGACCTTTTGCTGCACCGCGTAGTGCACCGCGGCCTGCAGCTGGCGCTCCCCGTCGGAGATCCGCCCGTCGGAGGGACGGCAGTTGTCCACCGACATGTTGATCACGGTGGCGCCCTTGGCCACCGCGCGCACCACGGCCTGCGCCAGTGTCGTCAGCTTCCCGGCGGTACCGGCGGTCTCCTGCCCGCGGCCGGGGCCTTTCTGCTCGGGCGAGGTCGTGCCGCCCGGTTGGGCACCCTGCCCGCTGCCGCCGCCGTTCGAGGGCGGGAGCTGTGACTTCGAAGCACCCCCCGACGACGGCGGTGCCCCTGACGAGGCCGGTGGGGACGCGGGCGGGGACGAGGCAGCGGACTCCTTGGTGTCCTTGCCGTAGTTCTGGCTGGACTGCCGGATCGACAGGATGGTGGCGTCCGGGGCGACCCCCTTGAACCCGATGTCCGCCGGGGTGTCCGCGGCGATGATGCCGGCGACCTCGGTGCCGTGACCGTCGCAGTCCTCGAGACCGGGCTGGACACCGTTCTTCGGGTTGGCGACGTAGTCGCCGCCGCTTTCCACGTTCTTGAGCCAGGGATGTTTGGTGACGCCGGTGTCGATCACCGCGATCTTCTGACCGCCGCCGACGCTGCCGGTCGCGGCCTTCACGATCTCGTGGAGCTTGTCGATCTGCAGGTATTCCTGGCCCCACGGCCGGTTCTTGGGAATGATGTTCTTGCCCAGGCTGCGCTGCACGCACTGCTTGGTCTGGACGTAGTTCTCATCCGGCTTGCCCGGGTCCCCGGGCGGCGGCGTGTTGCCGATCGGCGGCGGCGCCGCATAGTAGCCGCCCTCGGAAGGGGACACGCTGGGCTGCTGCGCCCACACCGGCATCGCCACCACCGGGGAGAGAACCCCGATCGTCGCCGCGAGCGTGACCGTCGCGGCCCGCCCGGCGCGGCCGAGCTGCCGGCGCGGCCTGCCGCCGTTCCGCGCTACCGCCATCTGAACATCATCCGATCGGGTCGACGTCACTTGAAGTTGAGGTGACGCAGCGTGGTGTAAAGGTCCATGACGCCGAGCGCGAAGGGGAGCACCGTGGCGATGCAGATCGCCTCGATGATCTCCACCGTCCGTCGCAGCGGAGGGGAGAACCGCTGGTTCGGGAAGATCACACCGACCACCAGCGAGCCCGCCGCCACCAGGATCAGCGCGCCGAAGACGTACAGCACGCGTGCCTGCGGGGTCGCCGTCCATATCCAGCCGAGCAGGATGCCCGCCGCGGAGACCATGCCGGTCGTGAGCAGGGCGATCGCCTGGCTGCCGTTGGCGTAGGCCCGTGCGCGCAGCAGCAGCACGAGGCTGGCGACGACACCGAGGATGATCCCGAACGGGCCGGGCGCGGTCGACGCGATGATCGCGGCGATCGCCGTGGTGACGCCGCAGCCGATCATGAGGCCGGTCATGTAGTTGTGCGCGACGGCCGTCCGCCGCTCGATGGCGCGGTAGTCGGGGAAGCCGGAGTCCTCCTTCAGCTCCTCCGCGCTCCCGGGCACGTGCGGCAGCGGAAGTTTCGCGAGCCAGATCGTCGCCCTCGGCAGGATCGAGATACAGGCGAGGGCGACAGCCGCGGTCCCGGCGGCGATCCCGGGCAGCGGGTGCGCGACGAACGTGCCGAACAGGAACGCCAGCGCACCGAACGCGCCCACCGTCGCGGCCGCGATGAACGTCGTGATCCCGGCGCCGATGACCAGGATGCAGACGGACGCGACGATGAGGACGAGCGCGCAGCCGAGCAGGAGGTTCGCCCGCAACGACAGCCCAGGCACGATGTAGAAGCCACTGACGAACGCCAGCGGCAGACCGCCCGCGGCGGCGACGAGTACGCCGGTCGCCTCGGCCTGGTACGCCTTGGCCAGCGTCGCGCCGACCGCGACACACGCGATCGCGCCGATACCGCCCGCGATCGCGGCGGCGAGCGCGGGCCCGCCGTAGAACGAGCCGCTCAAGAACAGTGCGAACGCGGCCGCGACCAGAGCCAGCCCGCCCGCGACGTGACCGAACCGGCGCGCGGTCTCCTTCGTCCACGGGCGGAAGCTGTCCGGTGAGGACTCGGCGATCGCGTCGACGACGTCGTCGTACAGCGGGGGCGGCGGGTTCTCGTTGCGCTTGCGCAGCTGCAGCAGCTCACCGTCGACGATCCCGAGCGAGGCGAGCGTGCGGCTGGGGTCCAGCGGCGCGTCGCCGAGCTTGGCCAGTGCCCAGCCGCCGTGGCGCGCGCCGCCGTCGGGCGTCGTCTCCTTGGCCATGTCCAGCAGCATGGGCAGCAAATCGGCCACCGCGACGTCGGCCGGCAGCGCGACGTCGATCCGGGTGCGCGGTGCCACCACCGTCACCCTGCTGAAAACTGTCGTGCCCGTCGCCACTGCACTGCCCCCGCTCTGATGAGACTGCTCCCGGGGGGAACTTATACCGAACCCGGGTGCCGCTATCACCGACTGTCCGAAATTGACCGGCAAAAGTATGCCCTCGCCACGCCGCTCCAGCGCGCTGACCGCCCCCGCTCCCGACCTCGCCGCCGAGCGCGTTTAGCCCGCGAAACGCGCACGGCGCCCCAGGTCCACGTCGCCTGCGGGTGAGGGAGACGGGGCGCACAGGGGACGCGGAACAGGGGACGGGCCGAGTGCAGTTAGCCCGCTAAACGCGCGTCGGGGCGGCCGGGAGAGCGCGTTTAGCGGGCTAAACGCGGTCCGGGGCGCGAGGAGGGGAGAAGGGAAGGAGATAAGGGGAGGGCTGCGGGTTCGGTCGCTACTGTCGGTGCCGCGCCCTACACTCGGCGGGCAAGCTCATCGAGTCGATCATCGAGGTCTCCGGCCGTTCACGGCATTGGCCGGATTTCCCGCCCGACGTTCGATAGGTTGTTCCGCGCACCTGAGCGCACAAAACGGTGGCCGCCATCGTCGAGTTTGAAGAGGGGTCCTTCGATGAGCACGCTGCAGTTCAAGAAGTCGCCACGGCTGGCAGCGCCGCGCCCGCCGGGCGGCGAGGTGCACCTTGAACCGCCACCGGAGGTGCCCCGCACCATCCCCGGCAACATCGTGATGAAGCTGCTGCCCGCGGTCATGATCGTGGCCTCGCTGGGCATGATGGTCTTCATGTTCACCGCGGGTGGACGCAACCCGATGATGCTCATGATGGGCGGCATGATGGTCATGGGGACCGTCGGCATGATGGCCGGCGGGGGCGGCCGCGGCGGCGGCGCCAAGAAGGCCGAAATGGACGAGGACCGCAAGGACTACCTCCGCTACCTCGGCCAGATGCGGGACCGCGCCCGCGAGGCGATGGTCGACCAGCGTGCCGCGCTCGAATGGGTGCACCCGGACCCGCAGACGCTGTGGTCGCTGGCTGCCAGCCGCCGGATGTGGGAGCGCCGCCAGAACGACCAGGACTTCCTGCACCTGCGCGTCGGCCGCAGCTCGCACCGCCTCGCGACGCGGCTGGTGCCGCCGCAGACCGGCCCGGTCGACGAGCTGGAGCCGATCGCCACCCTCGCGCTGCGCCGGTTCGTGCGCGCGCACTCGATCGTCCCCGACCTGCCGACGCAGATCACCCTGCGCGGGTTCGCCGCCGTCAGCATGCAGGGCGACCGCGAGCTGACCCGCTCGCTGACCCGCGCCCTCCTCTGCCAGCTGGTCACGTTCCACAGCCCCGACGACGTCCTGATCGCCGTCGCCACCGCGGGCCGCGCGAAGTCCGAATGGGAATGGGCGAAGTGGCTGCCGCACGTGCAGCACCCGACGCTGGCCGACGGCATCGGCCAGCTCCGCATGATGGCCGGATCGCTCGCCCAGATCGAGCAGTGGCTCGACGAGGAGCTGCGCGACCGCCAGCGCTTCTCCCGCAACGCCACCCCGGCGCCCGACCAGCCGCACGTCGTGATCATCGTCGACGACGCGGAGGTCACCCGCGAGGAGCAGATCATCCTGGAGGAGGGCCTGGTCGGCGTCACGCTGATCGACCTGTCCGACTCCATCGGCAACCTCGCCGCCCGCCGCGGTCTCCGGCTGGTCGTCGAGGAGACCCGGCTCGGCGCCCGCAGCGCGGGCGGTGTCGAGTGGTTCGGCCGCCCGGACCGCCTGTCGGTGGTCGAGGCCGAGGCGGTGGCCCGGCTCATCGCGCCGTACCGGGTGGGCTCCGCGGCGCAGGACGCCAGCGAGGACGAGCCGCTGCTGTCCAACCCGACGCTGCTCGAGCTGCTCGGCATCCCGGGCGACCCGATGACGTTCGACGTCCAGCAGGCGTGGCGACCGCGCCCGGTCCGGGACCGCTACCGCGTCCCGTTCGGGGTCGGCGAGTACGGCCAGGCCGTCGAGCTGGACATCAAGGAAGCCGCGATGGAGGGCATGGGCCCGCACGGCCTGTGCATCGGCGCGACCGGTTCCGGTAAGTCGGAGTTCCTCCGCACGCTGGTGCTGGGCATGCTGGCCACCCATTCCTCGACGACGCTCAACTTCGTCCTCGTCGACTTCAAGGGTGGTGCGACGTTCCTCGGCCTGGACGACGCACCGCACGTCTCCGCGGTCATCACCAACCTCGCCGACGAGGTCACCCTGGTCGACCGTATGAAGGACGCGCTGGCAGGCGAGATGAACAGGCGCCAGGAGGCGCTCAAGAACGGCGGTAACTTCAAGAACGTCTGGGAGTACGAGAAGGCTCGCGAGAACGGCGCCGACCTCGACCCGCTGCCCGCGCTGTTCATCGTCGTCGACGAGTTCTCCGAGTTGCTGTCCGCGAAACCGGACTTCATCGACCTGTTCGTCGCCATCGGCCGGCTGGGCCGGTCGCTGCAGATGCACATGTTGCTCGCCTCGCAGCGCCTGGAGGAAGGAAAGCTGCGTGGTCTCGACTCGCACCTGTCCTACCGGATCGGCCTGAAGACGTTCTCCGCGGCGGAATCCCGCGCGGCGATCGGCGTGCCGGACGCGTTCGAGCTGCCGTCGATCCCGGGTTCGGGGTACCTCAAGTACGACACCTCCACGATGGTGCGGTTCAAGGCGTCCTACGTTTCGGGCCCGTACCGTCCCGCGGGGATCAAGGCGGCGGGGCCCGCGGCGACGGTCGTCCGCGCGGACAAGCGCCCGCAGCTGTTCGTGCCGGACTTCGTCGAGCTGCCGAAGGAACCGGAGCCGCAGCAGATCGAGGAAGAGGCGCCGAAGCAGGAACGTCAGCCGGAGGAGGCGGTCGAGCCGAGCGAGCTCGACGTCATCGTCGGGCGGCTGGTCGGCCAGGGCCCGCCGGCGCACGAGGTGTGGCTGCCACCGCTGAAGGAGCCCAACTCGCTCGACACGCTGCTGCCGAACCTCAACCCGACCGACGATCGCGGCCTGTCCCCGGTCGGCTTCTTCGGCAACGGACGGCTCCAGGTCCCGCTCGGCATCGTCGACCGCCCGTACGAGCAGCGGCGTGACGGTCTGTGGGCGGACTTCTCCGGCGCCGCCGGGCACGGCCTGATCGTCGGTGGTCCGCAGTCGGGCAAGTCGACGATGCTGCGGACGCTGATCATGTCGATGGCGCTGACCCACACCCCGGAAGAGGTCCAGTTCTACTGTCTGGACCTCGGTGGCGGCACGCTCGGCGGGCTCGCCGACCTGCCGCACGTCGGTGGTGTCGCGGTGGCACGGCGCGAGCCGGACAAGGCCCGCCGGATCGTCGCGGAGCTGACCACCCTGCTCACCGAGCGGGAGGGCCGGTTCGCCGCCATGGGCATCGACTCGATGAACGAGTTCCGCAACCGGAAGCGGCGCGGGGAGATCAAACCGGAGCAGGACGCCTTCGGTGACGCGTTCCTCGTGGTCGACGGCTGGAAGGCGCTGCGAGAGGACTTCGAGGAGCTGGAAACCTCGATCACCCGGCTCGCCATGCAGGGTCTGTCCTACGGCGTGCACGTCGTCGTCGGTGCCAACCGGTGGGCCGACATCCGCCCGGCGATCAAGGACATGCTCGGCACGCGCTTCGAGCTGCGGCTCGGTGACCCGAGCGAGTCCGAAGTGGACCGTCGCGCCGCGGTGAACGTCCCCGCGGGGCGGCCGGGACGCGGGATGACCCGGGAAAAGCTGCACATGCTCACCGGTCTGCCGCGGATCGACGGCTCCAGTGACCCGGACACGATCGCCGCCGGCGTCGCCGATGCGGTCGCGAAGATCAAGGGTGCCTGGCGGGGCCGCCCGGCACCGCAGGTCCGCCTGCTGCCAGAGATGGTCACCTACGACGAGGTTCTCCGGCTGGACAGCAAGCGGGCCACGAAGCTGGTGCCGATCGGGGTCAACGAGGAAGATCTTCAGCCGATCTACCTCGACTTCGACGCGGAGCCGCATTTCTACGCGTTCGCCGACGGCGAATCGGGCAAGACCAACCTGCTCCGGCAGATCGCGCGCGGTATCGCCGAGCGCTACACGCCGCAGGAAGCCGTGATGCTGCTGGTCGACTACCGGCGCACCATGCTCGGATTCCTCAGCGGGGACTCGCTGCTCGGTTACGCGGTGTCGGCGAATCAGCTGGACAGCATGGCCAAGGACGTCTACGGGTCGATGACCCGGCGGCTCCCCGGCCCGGACGTCACGCAGGAACAGCTGAAGAACCGCTCCTGGTGGACCGGTCCGGAGCTGTTCGTCCTCGTCGACGACTACGACCTGGTGGCGACCCAGAGCAGCAACCCGCTCAAGCCGCTCTCGGAGTTCCTCGCCCAGGCCAAGGACGTCGGGCTGCACCTGATCGTGGTCCGCCGTACCGGTGGTGCGAGCCGGGCCATGTACGACCCGATCCTCGGCAAGCTGAAGGAACTGTCGGCGCCGGGCATGGTCATGAACGGCTCGAAGGACGAGGGCACCCTGGTCGGCAACATCAAGGCCGGCCCGATGCCTCCCGGCAGGGGCAACCTGCTGACGCGCAAGTGGGGCAAGCAGCTGATCCAGGTTTCGTGGATCCCGCCGGAGTGATGCCCGCGAAGGACAGGAGAACGACGATCTGCGGGAGTGGCTGGTGACGTTACGGGTAGCGGTGGACTTCGGGACATCGAGTACCTGTGTCGTCGCCTCCGTGAACGGGCGCGAACCGCAGGTCGTGGTGATCGACGGCCAGCCACTCATGTCGTCGGCCGTCTACGCGGCACCCGACGGCACGTTGTTCGTCGGCCAGGAGGCGGAGCGGCAGGCCGCGGTCGACCCGTCGCGGTACGAGCCGCACCCGAAGCGCCGGATCGACGAGGGCGAGCTGCTGCTCGGCGAAAATGTGCTCCGGGTGACCGATGTGGTGCACGCCGTGCTGGCCCGAGCGGTCACCGAAGCACGCCGGCTGGCCGGTGAGGCCGAGGTCGATCTGCTGGTCCTCACGCACCCCGCGGACTGGGGCGCGATCAGGACAAGGCTGCTGCGCCAGGCGGCGGGGCGGCTGGCGCAGGAGGTCGCCCTGGTGCCGGAACCCGTCGCGGCGGCCGTCTACCACGCGGCGACCTTCGCCCCCTCGGACCTGAAGTCCGATCGCACCGTCGAATTCAGCGGCCGCCCCGGCGACACCCTCGCCGTCCTCGACCTCGGCGGTGGCACCGTCGACGTCAGCGTCGTCACCCGCACACCCCCGCCCGCGGGGGGTTGGGGGGGCAAACCCCCCGGGCGGGCCCCCCCGGGCGGGGGGCCCGGGGGGGGGGCCCCGGGCGCCCCCCGCG
>NZ_JBHYIK010000090.1:23950-29898 GCF_042739735.1 Amycolatopsis sp. NPDC059027
GGCGTTTAGCGGGCTAAACGCAGCGGCGCGGCCGCAGCGGGGCGGGTTCCAGGTGCTGGCGACCAGGGGCGACCCGAGCTTCGGCGGCGCGGACATCGACCAGGCGCTGCTCGAGCACGTCGGCTCGCTCGTCTCGTCCGCGGACCCGGCGGCCTGGCGGCAGCTGGTCGAGGGCCGCGAGCTCGCGGACCGGCGCCGCAGGCGCGTGCTCCGGCAGGACGTGCGCGGTGCCAAGGAGACGCTGTCGCGGCACGCCTACACGGACGTGCCGATGCCGCCGCCGTTCGCGGACGCCCACGTCACCCGCGAGGACCTCGAGCGCCTGATCGGTGCGCCACTCGGACGCGCCGTGGAACTGACGAGCGCGGCCATCGCCGACGCCGGTCTGCGGCCGAAGCAGCTGACCGCGATCTTCCTGGTCGGCGGGTCGAGCCGGATCCCGATGATCTCGCGGCTGACGCACGAGCGGACCGGCGTCGTGCCGACGAGCTTGGACCAGCCGGAGACGGTCGTCGCGCGTGGTGCGCTCCGCGCCGTGCTCGTCGACCCCGATCGCACCGGTTCGCTGCCGGGCACCACCATGGCCCGTCTCGGCGCCGCGCCCGGCGGTGTCCCCCCAGCCGAGCATCGCACCGAGGTCGTCCGGCCCGGGGACGTCCCACGCCCCGCGGCGGCCCCACCCGCCGCGCCCCCGGCCCCCGCGCCCCACACCGGCGACCCACGCGCCACGCCGCCTCGCCCCACCGAACCGCACCCCAGCTTCCCGCCCCGGCCCGCCCAAAGTGCGTTTAGCCCGCTAAACGCAGCGCGCCAGGGGCCGCCGCCGTCGCCGCCCCGAGGTCAGCCGGCGGTTCCGTGGGGCTCGCCGGGGCCTGAGCGGGGCGGTGACACGAAACGGGTCGAGCGCGCCGGACGCTCGAAGCGGTCCAAACTGCTCTGGATCGTCGCGGCCGTGGTGGTCGTCGCGCTGGGCGCCACCGGGCTGGTCGTGATGCTGAACAAGGGCGGCGCGGACAAGCCCCCAGGCCGCACCCTCGCCCAGTACGACTACCGGTTCATCGCGCCGCCGGACTGGGTCCAGACCGACGACCGGGTCGCCGAGAAGCAGGTCGTCATCCATCCCCAGGACTCCCCGGCGGGCTTCGATCTGGTGGTCGCCCAGGAGTACCCCATGAACTACGACGCCACCGCCGATCGCCGGCAGCTCGTCGACGACCTGCGAGGCCAGGCCGCGCGCTACCCCGAGCGCTACAGCGCGTACGACCCCGACGCGTCCTACGCCGGTCGTCAGGTGATCGCCTACCAGGAGACGAAGGACCAGGCGAGGGTCTTCTGGTACGTCGTCGTACAGGGCCGGATCCGGGTGCACATAGGCTGCCAGTACAGCGTGCCCGCGCTTCAGCAGCGGGTGAGCGCGGCCTGCGAGCAGGTCGCACGCACGCTCGAGGTCGTCAACTGAAAGGGGCGCCTCGTGCCGTCCGAACCCGAGACCGCCGCCGCGGCCTTCACCCGTGCGGGGCAGGACGCGGTGACCTACGCGCGTCGCGTCGCGGGTGACGCGCTGGCGCGCAACGAACGTCACCGCGGCGAGAACGCGGAGCTGATCAAACAGTTCGGCCGTGGCAGGCTCGCGGGCCGGGCCACGGATCCCACACCGGGCTCGATGCGCGGGGCCGCGAAACGGTTCCGCGCCGCCAGGGGACTCCCGGTTCCGCAGCTGCCGTCGGCGGCCGAGCTGGTTCCCCCGAAACCGGAACCGTCGCCGTCCGCGGCGCGAAGGCCGCGTCCCACCGAGGAGGAAGCGGACTTCTCCGAGTCGCGAATCATGATCCGCGATCAATGAACGCGGGCGCACGCGACCACTGTGCGTATGTTAAGTCGCCTGGTGGAGGTCCCCTTTTCGGGGAACAACCCGACTGTGGCGCAGGGGCATGGAATACCGCGCGCGATCGGTTCCCGCTCCCAGCGTTCACTCAAGCAACTACTTGCGGGCAAACGGCGACACAGGGGAACCGGACATGGCAATGTCTCCGTCGTAGGTCCGTACGAAACAAACACGACCTAGTGCGGACAACCACTAACGAAGGGGGTAGCTCCCATGGCTGGCGGTTTCAAGGGAACTCCGGAGCAGTTCACCCAGGCCGAGCAGCGCGTCACCGAGGTGCGCGTCGCGATGGACCACAACCTGTCGCAGTTGCGTGACCGCATCGAGGCCACTCGCGCCGGCTGGCAGGGTGACGCGCAGAAGGCCTTCGACAAGGTGATGCAGCGCTTCGACGAGGACGGCCGGGGGATCAACCAGTCCCTGCAGAACATCGCGAACCTGCTTCAGGAAGCCGGTTCCAAGTACAAGCGCTCGGAAGAGCAGCAGCAGGAGATCATGAGCGCCGTGAACAAGGGCTTCGACGTTCTCGGCTGAGTACCACCTCTTGACCTTTTCCCACCCATATTCTTTCCGACAAACAAAGGGAGTGCACCATGGCTGACGGCATCGTTGTCGATTATGGCGTCATCAACGCCGCGGCGGACGACTGCAACTCGACCGGCAAGGAACTGCAGTCCGCGTTCGACAAGCTGAAGGACGACCTTCGCCCGCTGACCCACGACTGGGAAGGTGCCGCGCGTACCCAGTACGACGAGGCCCAGCGCGTGTGGGACCAGAAGTTCGAGGACCTCAAGCAGGTTCTGGCGCAGATCGCCACCGCGCTGCCGCAGATCGCGGACGGCTACCAGGGCACCGAGCAGGGCGTCAAGGACCTGTTCTGAGCTACCCCGCCCCGGATAACCACGGCGGGCCCGGCACCTTGCGGTGCGGGCCCGCCGTTTCCGTTGGGGGACAGGGAAGAAACGACCTCAGTGCGGGGCGCCGACCTCGTACTCCGGCTTGTCGTTGAGCACCCGCACGGTGACCTTTTTCGGCTGGCCCCCGATCTGCAGGGTGCAATCGAACGTCGTGCCGTTGTCGGCGAGCTGATTCGCCGGGCACTGTACATTTTGGACGTCGGGTTCGCCGTAACTCTCGTTCAGCACCTTGGTCACACCGTCCTGAAGGGACTTCTGCTCGAGGACGTCACCGCGGAACGCGCCGAGCAGCCAGGCGCCGACACCACCGGCGACGATCACGAGTACGCCGATTCCGCCGTACAGCAACGGTTTCTTCGATCGTTGCCGTTTCTCGCCGGTTTCCGGGGAAAACGCCCCGAGCCCGCCGTACTGCGAAGGCTGGAACCCGCCACCGAACTGCTGGCCGGACGGCGGCGTGCCGGTGCCCGCCGCCGGTGTCTGCTGCGGTTCCGGGGTCGGCTGCCACTGCTGGCCGGGCTGCTGCTGCGACCACTGCCCGCCGGACTGCGGCGCGGGAGGCTGCTGCGGTGCCGGGGGCTGCTGCCACGGTCCGGAAAAGGAACCGGTGCCACCGGGTTGCGGCGACTGCTGCCACTGTCCGGTGTAGGACCCGGTGACCGCGCCGGGCTCGGCGTTCTGCTGCCACTGCCCGGCGTGCGGGCCGGTGGCCTGCTGCTCGGGCTGCCACTGCTGCTGCGCGCCGCCGGTGTTCGGCTGCCACCACTGCTGCGGCTGCTGGTCGGGCGGCTGGCTCATCGGAGATCCCCTCGGGGCGCGCGGTCGGTCTTCACGTCGTCGGCCACGTCAGTTGCCCCTCGCTTCGGCGATCTTGTCGAACAACGCGTCCTTCGCCGCTTTGTCCGGCAACGCGGTGATCTGCGCGGCGTCGGGCAGCTTGGGCAGGTCCTGCGCGCTGGCCTTCCCGGTGAACCGGAAGTCGTACCGCAGCTCGACCTTGTGGCCGCCGCCCTCGAACTTCGCCTCCATGACCATCTGGTCCAGGCTCCCGTCCGGGTTGAGCAGGATCTTGGTCGGGATGACCGCCTTGCGCAGCTCGGGGGTGATCTGGCTCTTGATCGACGGGGGAAGCTGCTCCACCGGGCGGGTGAGGAAGGCGTCGAACGACACGTCGGCGGTGAGCTCGGTCTTGCCGTCCTTGCCGACCTTCGCGCCCTTCACCGTCTTCTTGTCGGCGTTGTAGGACAGCGCGACGGCGTCGGCCATCTTGCAGGCGGTGAGGATGCCGGCGAACGCGCACTTCATCGTCAGCCCGCCCTCCGGCTTGGGCATCGACACCCACGAGGTCGGGGCGGCCCCCTTGAAAACCGGGCCCAGGTACATGTACTCGAGGGCACCGTCGGCCGGGGTGAACGTGTCGAGGACGTCGTCGGGGTTCTTCTGCGAGCGGTTGTGCACCACCCGGCTCTCCGGGCTGCCGGTGCGGGCCGCGGTGATGACGCTGTGCGCGTACTTCTCGTCGAAGCGGAAGTAGTTGTCCGACGAGGTGGTGACGTCTCGCTGGTCGGCGATGACGTCCTGGAGCTTGTTCATGGCGGTCTCGAACTTGCCGCCGACGTACGCCGCGGCGTCGTCCCCCTTGGGCAGCGCGGTACCGGCGCGGGCCTGGCCGCACGCGGTGGTCAGCACCAGCACGGCGCCGAGCGCGCAGATGATCGTGGTTGGCCGTTTCCTCATCGCCGTTCCCCTGGTCGAGTCCACCCGCTCCGGGTGTATCCGGATCGTCTCATTCTCGCGTGTCGCGGACGGCGGTGCGGGCGGTTCGCGTGGTCCGGCGGGTAGAGTTTTGCTGCGTCCACCCGGCTGGGACCCTAGTATGCGAGTCTGGAGCCACCCCCGCTGTGTGGGTCCGCCGGACGTGGGGGTATCTTCATATGTCGTTGTGCGCTGCGGCGCGTAAGCGCTAGGCCCGCACAGAACCCACACGCAATGTTGACGACGAGGTAGACCCTTGCCCACGTACAGCCCCAAGCCCGGCGACGTCACTCGTGCCTGGCACGTGATCGACGCCGAGGATGTCGTGCTCGGCCGGCTCGCGACCGAGGTCGCCACGCTGCTGCGCGGCAAGCACAAGCCGACCTACGCCCCGCACGTGGACACCGGTGACTTCGTCATCATCGTCAACGCCGAGAAGGTCGCCCTCACCGGTAACAAGCGCGAGCAGAAGTTCGCGTACCGGCACAGTGGCTACCCCGGCGGTCTGCGCAAGCGCTCGTTCGGTGAGCTGCTCGACACCAAGCCGGAGCACCTTGTCGAGAAGGTCGTCAAGGGCATGCTGCCGAAGAACAAGCTCGGCCGCGCGCAGGCGAAGAAGCTCAAGGTCTACGCCGGCCCGGAGCACCCGCACGCCGCGCAGTCGCCGCAGGCGCGCGAGATCACCAAGATCGCGCAGGTCGCGCAGTGAGTGAGGAACAGTCTGTGACCAGCACCGAGACCGAGACCCCCGCGGTCACCGAGACTCCCGCGGTCGGCGAAGCCGTCGCGACGAGCGAGACGCCGGCCGCGCCGCGTCCCTCGCGTGCCGCCGGTGGCAACGCCCAGACCGTCGGCCGCCGCAAGGAGGCCGTCGTGCGGGTGCGCGTCGTTCCCGGTACCGGCGTGTTCAAGCTCAACGGCCGCACGCTCGAGGAGTACTTCCCCAACAAGGTGCACCAGCAGCTCATCCGTGAGCCCCTGGTCACGGTGGAGAAGCCGGACTCCTTCGACATCTTCGCCAACCTCCACGGTGGCGGGATCTCGGGCCAGGCCGGTGCGCTGCGCCTGGCGATCGCCCGTGCGCTGGTCGAGGTCGACGCCGACGACCGCCCGGCGCTGAAGAAGGCCGGCTTCCTGACCCGTGACGCGCGCGCCACGGAGCGGAAGAAGTACGGCCTCAAGAAGGCCCGTAAGGCTCCGCAGTACAGCAAGCGCTGATTCGCGCCCCAGGCGCAACCCACGGGAGGGGGGGGGGGGGGGGGCCCGGGGGGGGGGGCGCGGGGGGGGGGGGGGGGGGGGGCCCGCCCCCCCCCCCCCCCCCCCCCCCCCCCCCCCCCCCCCCCCCCCCCGCAGAAAACCCCACCCCCCCCCCCGCGGGCCCAGCGCCCCCG
>NZ_JBHYIK010000090.1:29908-34685 GCF_042739735.1 Amycolatopsis sp. NPDC059027
TTATTCCCCCCCCCGCCCACACCCCCGGGCGCCCCCACCCGGCCCCCGGTTGGGGCGCTCCCGTGTTTTCCGGGGTCGTCCGCCCCCGTCCCCACCCACCCCCTCGCCACCCTGCCCGCCCCGGCCAAGTGCGTTTAGCGGGCTAAACGCAGTTCCCTGGACCCGGCGGAGCGCGTTTAGCGGGCTAAACGCACTCGGGCCCGTAGCCGGACAGTGAGGTGAGGGGGCTACCTTGTCTCGTGGTTGGTCGCACATGGAGGTCGACAGATGGCTCGCCTATTCGGTACCGACGGCGTGCGGGGTCTCGCCAACGCCGAGCTGACTCCGGAGCTCGCCCTCTCACTGGCGGCCAGCGCGGCGCGGGTGCTCGCCGCCCACGACCGCTCCCACCGCCCGGTGGCCGTCGTCGGACGTGACCCGCGCGCCAGCGGTGAGATGCTGGAGGCCGCGGTCGTCGCCGGCCTCGCCTCCGCCGGTGCCGACGTCCGTCGCGTCGGCGTTCTGCCCACCCCGGCCGTCGCCTACCTCGTCGGTGCGCTCGACGCCGATCTCGGGGTGATGATCTCCGCGTCGCACAACCCCATGCCGGACAACGGCATCAAGCTCTTCGCCGCGGGCGGCCACAAACTGCCCGACGGTATCGAGGACGAGATCGAGGCCGGGCTCACCGCGCAGGCGACGCGACCGACCGGTGTCGGTGTCGGCCGCGTCACCGACGTCCCGGACGCTCTCGACCGCTACGCCGAGCACCTCGTCGCGGCCACTCCGCACCCGCTCGCGGGCCTGAAGGTCGTCGTCGACTGCGCCAACGGCGCTTCGTCCGCCGCCGCTCCCGAGGTGTACCGTCGCGCCGGGGCCGAGGTCGTCGCGCTGCACGCCGAGCCGGACGGCATCAACATCAACGAGCACTGCGGCTCCAACCACCCCGAACTCCTGCGCGCCGCCGTCGTCGAACACGGTGCCGACCTCGGCATCGCGCACGATGGTGACGCCGACCGCTGTGTCGCGGTGGACGCGGCGGGCGAGCTGATCGACGGCGACCAGATCATGGCCGTCCTCGCGCTCGCGCTGGCCGAGTCCGGTGAGCTGACCAAGGACACGCTGGTCGCGACCGTGATGAGCAACCTCGGCCTGCACCTGGCCATGCGCGCGCACGGCATCAACGTCGTCACCACCGCGGTCGGTGACCGGTACGTCCTCGAGGAGCTGCGGGCCAGCGGGTTCGCGCTCGGCGGTGAGCAGTCGGGCCACGTCGTGCTGCCCACGCACGCCACGACCGGCGACGGGCTGCTCACCGCGCTGCGCCTGATGAGCCGCATGGCCGCGACCGGCAAGCCGCTGGCCGAGCTGGCCGCGGTGATGAACCGCCTGCCGCAGGTCCTGGTCAACGTGCCGGTCGCGGACAAGGCCGCGGTGGCGGGCTCGGACGCCGTGCGCGACGCCGTCGGTGCCGTCGAGGCCGAACTCGGTGAGGAAGGCCGGGTGCTGCTCCGCCCGTCCGGCACCGAGCAGCTCGTCCGCGTCATGGTCGAGGCCCCAGCACAGTCCACCGCCCAGGCGGCGGCCGATCGCCTCGCCGGAGTGGTGTCCGCGGTCTCGTAGCGGCGGATCTCACCGCCCGCCGGGTGATCCGGCCGACTCGCTGCGCCTGCGTTACCTGCCCGGTACATTGCGTATGCGAGGGATGGCACCGATCGAGCGTCCGCCGCGTCCGAATGTGGACGGACGCAGGTGCTCTGGTGAGGGGGCGTGATGGCGGGTAAGGGTCACAAGGTCGATCCGGCTCAGCTGAACGAAGCGGCGAAGGCGTTGGAGGACCTGCCCAAGCAGGCCTGCGAACAGCCGATCGTGGCGGTCGAGCAGATCGTCCTGACCCCGGACAGCTTCGGGCCCGCGCACAAGGACTGTTTCAAGGGGTACTCCGAGAACATCCAGAAGCTCGCCAAATGCGCGCGCAGCTATCTGACGGCTTCGGACGAGTTCGGCCGGAAGCTCGCGGCGTCGAAGAACCTGTACCAGTCCAATGAGGACGAGACCGCCGCCGAAGTGAGGAAGCACTGATGGGCCTCGCGGGCGTCGGCAGCGATGACGGCAAGGACATTCCGAGCCGTCAGGAGATCGACCAGATCCTCAACGACCCCAACGTGGGGATGGACGTCAAGCGCCAGCTGGCGCTGGAGTACATCGACTACGTCGAGGACGAAACACCGGAATCCTGCGGCTTCGCGAGCGAGGACGAGCGCAACAAGTACCGCGACTACCTGAAGTCGCTGCACAACGACTGGATCACCGAAGGCGACATCAACGGCAACAACGGTGGCCTCAGCGATCTCAAGGACATCTACAAGGAAGCCAAGGGCGAGTACGACAAGAGCCGTCAGGCCGGTCGGGACAACGACCGCGCCGCGCTCAACAGCGACGCCGCCAAGACGCAGGCGATCGCCGGACGGGCGACCGAAACCGACCCGGGCTGCGCGAACTCGAAGGAAATCTTCGATCCCGGGCTTTCCGCTTTCAAGGTGTACGAGAACTTTTATCCGCTGTATGTCACGGCATCGCGGATCACGGGTGCCGGCGGCGCCCTCGTTTCTCTCGAGGAGTTGCGGCGGCTCTACCACGAGCAGGACAACATCCCGTTCAACCTGTTCAAGGCCAGCGCGGACGAGCTGACGGCGGTGAGCGGAGCGGTCGACAACTCGTCCAAGGACGTCGCGGGCAAGCTGCAGAATTCGCTGGGTACTTGGGAAGGCGACGCCGCCGACCAAGCACGCGAGTACCAGAAGGCGTGTTCGGAGAAGAACAGGCTGGTCGCCGAAGCGTTCAAAGCGGCGGCCGAAGGGCAGCTACGGGTCAACGGTTCGATCGGCAGGTTCTGCCAGGACAAGGTCGGCTGGCTCCAGAAGTGGTACGCCGACAGCGTCAACGGCGCGACCATCCAGGACATCGAGCGGATCGTCCGCATCGCGGACGGCAGCTGCAGCCAGAACGACATCAAGCACTGCATCGGTTTTCTCAGCATCGACGCCAAGAACGCGTTCAACGACGACTGGGGCGACCTGGACCAGAGCACCATCGACGAGGTCATCACGCCCCAGGCCAAGGCGTGGCTCAAGGACGTCTTCCTGGCTTGGTTCGGCAAGCACATCGAGAACTTCCAGCTGGTCTGTTCGAACACCCGCAACGCGGTCAACGACGCGTGGGGAAAGTACTTCGAGTCGCTCGGGAAGGTCGACGAGAACCCGTACGCCGATCTCGGAAAACAGAGCGGTGAAGGAAAGAAACCCGGCACCGGCGGAGGCCGGGACACCGGTGGCGGCGGGAAGAATACCGGCGGTGGCAACGACACCGGCGCGCAGGCCGAGGTCGGCCCCATGCCGAAGCCGCCGGAGATGCCCAAGCCACCGGAGATGCCGAAACCGCCCGAGATGCCGGGCCAGGACGTCAACCCGGTCACCCATCAGCCGCTGGAAGTGGATCCCGAGACCGGCAAGCCCTACCCGATCGACCCGAAGACCGGCGCGGCGCTCAAGTCCGATGTGGACCAGCCGGAGACGATGACGGTCGAACAGGGTGACCACAGGATCTCCATGGCCGAGCCGGGCAAGGACGGCAAGATGGGGATCAGCGTCGACAACGGGGCCGGTCCGCCGAAGGACTACAAGCTCGACTTCGGGGATGGCAAGGAGCACACGCCGCAGGACGGGACGGCCGCGGGCGGCGCGATCCATCACGACACCGCGGCGCGCCTGGCCCAGCAACAGCCGGCGACCTCGGGCCAGGCGTATCAGCCAGGGCCGGACGGGAAGATCCACATCGAGGACGGGAACCTCAAGATCACCGCCGAGCGTCCGCAGGGCGCCGAGGGTCCGACGGTGGTGACCGTCGACGACGGTTCCGGTCATCCGACGAAGTACACCCTCGGCGAAGACAACCCGGCCGACGCCGCGAACAAACACGCCGCCTCAGCGAGCCCTGTCGATCAGGGCGCCGGGCAGCCTGCTGCCGCGCACTCCGTTGCTCAGCCGGAGAGCCGGGATCAGGCTCCGGCCGTCGAGCACAGCCGGGGAGACCTGGCGGGCGACGCCTCCGGCGGCCGCCACCACGCGGTGACCGACGGTGGCACCGGAGGAGGCGTGGCCGACGCCACCCCCGCGACGCCCGCGTCGGCAAGCGCGGCGCCTACGGCAGGCGACGCTGTTCCCGCGACGGGCGGCGAGGGCCATGCCGTCGCGGCGTCGAACGACGCGACCACAGCACAGTCCATTGCGGACCCCACCGACAGCCACGGCGGTATCGGGCAGCGGCCGGACAGTGGTCTCGGCCAGGCCTCCGACCCGGCGGGCATGACCGGCGGGGGCGGCTCCACGATGCCGGCGCCGACCGGGCTCGGCTCGGCCCCGGACGGGACTCAGCCCATGCCCGCGTCCATGGGGATGATGGGCGGCGGAATGATGGGTGGTGGGATGGGCGGTGGGCAGGCCGGTGGCGGCGAGGACCAGCAGCGCTCGTCCGGCAGCTACCGCGTCGACGGCGGGTTGTTCGAGACGGCGCCCGCAGGGGGCCGGATCAGCGGTTCGATCGACGACGATGGTGTGATCGGTTCTCGATAGCGCGATCGTCGTGGTGGTGGGGAGGACGAACTCGTGAGTCCCGAAGAGGATCTCGCAGCCTTGAAGCACAAGCTCGCCGGGCTCGAACGGGAGAACGGCGACCGGATGTATCTGGTCGAGCAGCGGGCCGCGAAGGCGGTGGAGGAGAGCCGGGAAGCCGGTGACAA
>NZ_JBHYIK010000091.1:0-15396 GCF_042739735.1 Amycolatopsis sp. NPDC059027
CCCTCACTCGCCCTCCCTCCGCCTCCGACGCTCAGTCGCCCCCCCCCCCCAGCCCGCCCCCCCCCCCCCCCCACTTCCGGCCCCGTCCCGACCTGGGGAGGGGGAGCGAGGGACCTTTGCTTGCGTTGGTTAGCGCGCTAATCGTTGGCATGCTCGGGAGCGTTAGCAAAGGTCCCTTGCTCCCACGTCGTGGACGATCGCGGTCAACTGCGAGGAAGAACACCCCAATCACGCAAGGTGACGAAAAGGGCTTCGGTGAGCTGGTTCGCGGCATCGAGTGACGCGAACTCGCTGGCGTCGACCCAACGGGCGTCGGCGGCATCGTCGCCGGGTTCGAGGGTCCCGCCGATGATCTTGCAGGCGTAGTCGTGGATGTCGTACCGGCCCCTGACCACCGAACCGACACGGGTACGCAGAGTGACGTCGAGGTTGGTTTCTTCCCGCAGCTCGCGCACCAGGGCTTGCTCGTCCGTCTCGCCGGCCTCCACCTTGCCGCCGGGCAGCGTCCACAGTCCCGCGCCCGGCTCGTGCGCGCGCTGGACCAGCAACAACCGGCCCTCGCCGTCGTGCAGGATCGCGCCGACGGAGCGGATCGAACCGCGCGGAGAGTCGTCCATACCGGGCAGCCTAGCCGCGAATCCCCAGCTCCAGGCCGCTTCTGTACACGGAGAGTAGCCGTGCGGTACACTTCCGACGGCCCACTGACCCAAGCGCGGGACTTTCCTCCCGTGTGGGTGTTCAGTGCGGTACAACGTAGAACGTCAGGATTTTGACAGACCGGTTGTCGCCGTAAGAGACGGGATTGATCGCGGTGAACGTGAAAAAGATTGCGATTCTCGCAGGTGTCGCACTTGTGTTGTTCTTCGTGATCGCACAGCCTGGCCAGGCCGCAGGTCTCGTTGGCAACATCATCGACTTCCTCCGCAGCTCTGCCGAATCGGTGATTACCTTCGTCAGCAACGTCTTCAAGGGCTAGCCGGCGGATACCCTCGACGTATGTTCGCCCCACGCGACCCCGACGAGTACCTACTCGACACCGAGCGGCGGGTCATCCGGATCCGCCGGCATTGGGCCGTGCTGACCTGGGACACCTTCGAGGCGGCCGCGTTGCTGGCCATCTGCGTGCTGGTGTCGTATCTGCTGCCGCCGTCGCTGTGGGTGGTGCAGAACATCCTCTGGTACGTCGCCCTGCTCGTCGTCCTCCGCTTCGCCTACGTGGTGATGGAGTGGTGGGTCGAGCGGCTGGTGGTCACCGACAAACGGTTCGTCATGACGACCGGGGTGTTCACCACGAAGGTGCTGATGATGCCGATCAGCAAGGTCACCGACCTCACCTACGAACGCACCTGGAACGGCCGGATGATGGGCTACGGCACGATGATCGTCGAGTCCGCCGGACAGATCCAGGCGCTGAACCGGATCGACTACCTCCCGCGGCCGGAGGAGTTCTACGACACGATCTCCGAACTGGTCTTCGGGGACAAGCAGAAGCAGGCCGAGCGCTTCTCCATGATCAAGGCGCAGCGCGCCGCACGCGGGAAGAAGGCGGTCGGCTGAGCCGATGCGCCCTCAGCGGTAGAGCGTGCTCCGGGCTGGGCTGCCCGGAGTCGCTGTGACGTAGCGCATCGTCGAGAATGGACGCGATGCGCATCGATCTGCACGCCCACTCCACCGCTTCCGACGGTACCGACACCCCGGCCGAGCTGGTCGCGGCCGCCGTGCGGTCCGGTCTCGACGTCGTCGCGATCACCGATCACGACACCACGGCGGGCTGGGCCGAGGCCGCCGCCGCTGTCCCGCCGGGGCTGAAACTCGTGCCGGGCGCGGAACTCTCCACGATCTGGGCCGAGCCGGGGACGGGGCGCGAGATCAGTGTGCACCTGCTGGCCTACCTCTTCGATCCGACGGCGCCCGCGCTGGTCGCCGAGCAGACGCGGCTGCGTGCCGAACGGCGGATGCGGCTGCGGGTGATGGCCGAGCGGATGGCCGCCGACGGCCTCCCGGTCGACGCCGACGAGATCTTCGGGCGGCTGGCCCCCGACGTGCCCGCCGGGCGCCCGCATCTGGCGCAGGCGCTGGTGCGCGCCGGTCTGGTCACCAGTGTCGACCAGGCGTTCGCGGAGTATCTGGGCGCCGGCCGCGGCTACTACCTCGCCCGGCACGACACGCCCGTCGAGGAGGCGATCGACATGATCGCGGCGGCGGGTGGCGTCACGGTCGTCGCGCATCCGTTCGCGCACACCCGGGGCTGGACGATCGACGAGGAGGCGCTGGCGACACTCGCGGCGCGCGGCCTCACCGGCGTCGAGGTCGATCACCCGAACCACGACGACCGTGCCCGCAAGCAGCTCTTCGGGCTCGCGGGGGAGCTGGACCTCGTGCGCACCGGATCGAGCGACTACCACGGCACGAACAAGACGATCGCGCTCGGCCAGGAGACGACCGACCCGATTCAGCTGGAGGATTTGGTGGCGCGAGCGACCGGCGCCGCGGTCGTGGTGGGCTGACACATGAACGTGGCGGCCTTCTTCGACGCGAAGCTGTTCATGAGCGCGACGATCACGTTGATCGTCATCATGGACCCGCCCGGAACGGTGCCGGTGTTCCTGAGTCTCGTCGGCCGCAAGCCGATGGCGGTCCGCGCGCGGGCCGCACGACAGGCGGTGCTCGTCTCGCTGCTGGTGATTTCGCTCTTCGCGGTGGCGGGGCAGGCGATCCTGTCGTACCTCGGCATCGGCATCCCGGCGCTGCAGGGCGCGGGCGGGCTGCTCCTGCTGCTGATCGCGTTGCAACTGCTGACCAGCAAGAGCAATCAGGAACCCGAGGCCGTCGAAGACGTCAACGTCGCGCTCGTCCCGCTGGGCACGCCGCTGCTGGCGGGACCGGGCGCGATCGCCGCGACCATCGTCTTCGTGCGACAGGCCGATGGCCATGTCGGCGCGTACGTCGCGCTGGCACTCGCGATCGTCGCCGTGCACTTCGTGCTCTACACCTGCATGCGTTTCTCCGGCGTGGTCATCCGGCTGATCAAGGAAAGCGGCATCACCCTGCTGGCCAAGATCGCCGGTCTGCTGCTGGCCGCGATCGCCGTCGAACTGGTCGCCAACTCGGTCCGTGGGTTCATCGCGGGCGGCTGAGGCCGGTCACGCACCCGCGCCGGAAAGTGTCGGTGGTGGTGCGTAGCGTGGACACCGGTCGGAGCGAATGGGGTGGCGTGAAAGAGCAACTGGGTTTCGATTTCGGTGTCGAGCAGCCGCAACGGCTGACCAAGGTGTCCCCGGCGCGGCTGGCGACGTTCGAGGACTGTCCCCGCCGCTACCGGATGACGTACCTGGAGCGGCCGGCGCCGCAGCGCACCGGCCCCTGGGCGCACAGCACCCTGGGCGCGGTGGTGCACAACGCGTTGCGGGCGCTGTTCGACCTGCCGGTGGCGAAGCGGACGCCGCAGCGCGCGGTCGCGCTGGTCGCCGAGCACTGGAAGGATGCGGGCTTCGCCGATCAGGAGCAGGCCGCGCGGTACCGCGCGCGGGCGAAGGGCTGGGTCGCCGAGTACGTCGAGGATCACGACGTCAGCGACGATCCGATCGGCCTGGAACGCTGGGTTTCCGCGCCGGTGAGCACCGAAGAAGGCAGCAGCAGGCCGACGATGATCATCGAGGGCAGGGCGGACCGGATCGATCAGCGCGGCGGCGAGCTGGTGATCGTCGACTACAAGACCGGTCGCCGCGAACCCGACGAGTACGAGGCGCGCGCGTCGCAGGCACTGGCGATGTACGCGGTTGCCGCGTCGCGGACATTGCGCATGCCGTGCACCAAGGTCGAGCTGCACCACCTGCCGACGGGAACGGTCGCGGCCGCCGAGCACACCGGGGACAGCCTGCGTCGGCATCTGGAACGCGCCGGGGAGACTGCCGGGGATCTGCGGCTCGCGACGGATACCCTGGACGCGGGCGGAGACGGTGACGTCCTGTTCCCCGCGCGGCCCGACCGGCGTTGTGCGTGGTGCGATTTCCGGCCCAGCTGCGCTGTGGGCCAGGAAGCGGCCCCCGCCGCGCAGCCGTGGGATCTGCTGGCGCCCTGACCCGGCCTTCCCCCGAACCGACCAGGATTGGACAGACGAGAACGTGGCGTCCCCCGACACCGAGGAACTGACGAGCGCGCCGCTGCCCGTCGGCCCGGAGACGGAGTCCCCACGGGCGGAGCCGCCGCCGCGCGACGACGCCGAGGACGCTGGCCTTGCTGCTGCTGGTGGCGACGGCGGCCGTGGCAAGGAATCCGGCCGATGGTGGCGTGGGCTCACCGGCTCGCTCGCGGCCGGGCTCGTGGTACTCGCGCTCGGCGTGCTGGCCGTCGCGGGTGTCTGCCTGTTCACCGGCGCGCCCGGTCCGGCCGTGCCGATGCTGGCCGGCCATCCCGTCGCCGCCCTGCTCGCTGTGCTGGGGCAGCGGGTGGCCGATCGCCGCAACGGGCTCGTTGCCGGTCTCGCGGGCGTCGGCGTCCTGGCCGTCGTCGCCGCCACGCTCATCCTCTTCTGGCTCAACTGACCTCGTCCGGCCCTCTCACCTGGGCAACGAGAGCAGGGGACCTTTGCTCTCGTTTACTGAGCGACGCTAACCAAGTGAGAGCAAAGGTCCCCCGCTCCCGCGCGGCGTGAGTAAAGGTCCCCTGCTCTCGTTCCCGGCGTGGTTGGGCACCCGGGAAAGGCGAGGGAGGGAGCTAGCGCAGGGCGGCGAGGAGGTCGCCGCGTTGTTCCAGCAGCACGGGGCCGAGGGCGGTGAGCCGCACCGGGCCGGTGTAGCCGCGGCGGTCGACGCCGACGGTGCGGATCGTCGAGCCGTTGGCCTCGTTCAGCACGGCGAGGCCGCCCTTGATGGGCACGACCAGCTGGCTCGCGTAGGTGATCCCGGGCCCGCGGGTGCCGTCCAGTGACCAGCGTGGGGCGAGGTCGTCGCGGGACAGGGCGATGGTCTTCGAGCCGGTGAACCAGTACAGGGCCTCGGCCGTCCGGGTGGTCTGCTCGACGCCGCCGGGCGGGTCCTGCGCGAGGTCGCCCGCGGGCAGGTCCAGCGGGTACGCGGTGCGCTGGGTGCCGTCCGGTCCGTAGATGACCAGCAGCTTCTGGTCGGGCAGCGCGACGGCGGCGTAATCGCCGGACATCGCCACCAGCCGTGCCCGCTTCCCGGCGACGACCACGCTGTAGGTGGTCTGCGGCTCGTCCTCGTGCTCGGCTTTCGCCTTGTAGACGGTGAGGCGGTCGGCGGGGTCGCCGGGGCAGCGTTCGATGACGCCGATCTTGCTCGCGGCGGCCGCCACCGTGCCGTACGTGCAGCCGACGCGGGGCTGCTTGTCGTGGTTGACCATGGCCGGGACCTGGCCGTACTCCATGTCCTTGACCAGGTCGTCGCGCCAGGTGTCGAGCAGCTTCTTGCCGGTGGTGGTGACGTGCGAGCCGTCGCTGACCAGCTGCGTGCCGAGTTCGGCGTCGCCGTTGCGCTGCGCGGTGATCCGCCCGGTCGCCGGGTCGAGCTGGGTGACCTCGCTGCAGCCGAGGCTCTTGCTGAACACGGCGTTCACCCGGCCCCACGCCGCCCCGGCGGTGCACAGCGACAGGTTCGTCCGCGTGTAGTGCCAGCGCACCTGCCCGGTCAGCGGATCACGGCCGTCCACGGCGTTGCCGTCCGCGGTGACGACGGTGTTGCTCTCGCCCACCGGCACCGGGGTCGCGCCGCTGCGGGCCTGCCACAGCTCGGTGAGCGACCCGGGCACCGCGGCGGGCGCCTTCGGCAGCGCCGGGGACGGCGCGGCGGTCGAGCGGTCGGTCGCCGCGCTGTCGCTGGTCACCGCCACGACCAGACCGGCGGCCGCGACCACGACGACGATCGCGGCCGCGACCAGCTTGTCCCGGCGGCGATTCCACGGGGAACGCCGCGCCCTGGTGGGTGCCTGGTGCTTCGGAGTGTTCTCGGGCTCGGACGGCGTCAGCACGTCCTCGTCACCGTAGGCGGGCGCCGGGTCGTGCTCCGGCGCGCCGTCCGAGCGCTCGCTCACGAGACCTGGCTCCCCACTGTCGGCGCGGTATCGCGGTCAGTCTGCCGACGCAGGTGTATCAGACGTGTTGGCTGCCGTGGCAGGCTTCCGCCGACGCCGCCGCCGCGCGGGACGTTCGGCGTTCTCGCCGGCGTCCTTCTCCACGGGGCCGGTGGCCTCCGGGTTCGGCTTCGTGCCGCCCCGGGTACGCCGCCGCGAGCGGGCACGCGTGGATTCACCCGACTCGGCGGACACCGTGTCGGTGCCGCCCTCGGCCTTCGCGGAGTCCGCGGCTTCGATCGCCTCGGCCGCGCGAGCGCCGCCCCTGGTCCGCTTGCGCGGGGCGCGGGTGCGCTTGCGCGGAGCGTCCTCCGAGACGGTGTCGCGGCCACGGCCGCGCGGGCCGCGGCGCTTGCCGCCCAGGTCCTCTTCCTCCTCGGCGGCAAGGCCGGCGCGGGTGCGCTTGGCCAGCGGCAGCCTGCCGGTGGTGCCCTCCGGGATGCCCAGGTCGGCGAACAGGTGCGTCGAGGACGAGTACGTCTCCACCGGCTCCGGCATGTCGAGGCCGAGGGTGTCGGAGATCAGCTTCCAGCGCGGCTCCTCGTCCCAGTCGACGAGGGTGACCGCGACACCGGTGCGCCCGGCGCGGCCGGTCCGGCCGATCCGGTGGACGTAGGTCTTCTCGTCCTCCGGGCACTGGTAGTTGATCACGTGCGTGACGTCGTCGATGTCGATGCCGCGGGCGGCGACGTCGGTGGCGACCAGCACGTCGACCTTGCCGGAGCGGAACGCGCGCAGCGCCTGCTCACGGGCGCCCTGGCCGAGGTCGCCGTGCACCGCCGCCGCGGCGAACCCGCGCTCGACCAGGTCGTCGGCCACTTTCTGCGCGGTGCGCTTGGTGCGGCTGAAGATCATCGTGAGGCCGCGGTCGGCCGCCTGCAGGATGCGGGCGATGACCTCGGGCTTGTCCATCGAGTGCGCCCGGTAGACGAACTGCGTGGTGCGTTCGTGGACCGCGCCGGCGTCGTTCTCCTCGGCGCGGATGTGCGTCGGCTGCCGCAGGAACGTCCGCGCCAGGGTGATGATCGGGCCGGGCATGGTCGCCGAGAACAGCATCGTCTGCCGCTCGTCCGGGACCATCCGCAGGATGCGCTCGATGTCGGGCAGGAAGCCGAGGTCGAGCATCTCGTCGGCCTCGTCGAGCACCAGGCCGCGGACCTTGCCCAGCACCAGGTGCTGCTGCTCGGCCAGGTCCAGCAGGCGGCCGGGTGTGCCGATGACGACGTCGACGCCCTTGCGCAGCGCCGCGATCTGCGGCTCGTACGGACGGCCGCCGTAGATGGCCAGCGTGCGGATGCCGAGGTGCTTGCCCGCGCCCTTGAGGTCGTTGGCGACCTGGATGCACAGCTCGCGGGTCGGGACGACGACCAGCACCTGCGGGGTGCCGTCGCCGGGGACCTGCACGCGGTGCAGCAGCGGGACGCCGAAGCCCAGCGTCTTGCCCATGCCGGTGCGGGCCTGGCCGATCAGGTCGTCGCCCGCCATGGCGAGCGGCAGGGTGAGCGCCTGGATCGCGAAGGTGCGCTCGATGCCTGCCTCGCCCAGGGCCTTCACGATCTCCGGCTTGACGCCGAAGGACGCGAAGGTCGGGGCCTCCGGCTCGACCGGGGCGCCCGCCTGCAGCGGATGCGACGTGTCGAGCGCGGCGGGGCCAGTCTCGCTGTGTTCCAGCGCGACCGCGGCGGGCATGTCTTCGGTTGTGGATTTCTGTGCGGTCAGGGTGATCGCCTCTCTCGTGACCAGCGCGCACAGCCCTGAAGTCCGTCCGACACTCGACCATGCGAAACGCGGCTCGCTCCGCGCGTTCGGCGCCGGAGCCGGTCCTGCACGGGAATGCCGCTAGAGGCGTGCACGCACATTTCAGTACGTCGATGAACCCTGGGATTCACCTTTTCCCTGGCGGCTCGAGTGGACGTACCACCCGGCTCGCCGTTCCCGCTCGTGAGAGCGCCCGGCCGCCGGCGGCCTCGGGGCCGCGTCGTGGCGGGGACGCCGCATCGGTGTGCGGAAGTCTAGTCGATATCGCTGTCAGCATACCTGGTCAGCAGTTTTACAACAGTACCCGCCGCGGCGAGCCGACGTGGGATCGGTCTCTTCGCGGCGCCCGGAGCCCCGTCGGCGATACCCTCGTCGCCGTGACCGAGGCCAAACAGATCAGCGAAGGCGTCGTCGACCTCCTCGGCGTGATCGCCTATCTCGAACTTTCCGCGTTCGATCGGATGGCGGAGGACGCGCGCAGCGCCCCGACGCTGGCCGGCCGGGCCAAGCTGGCGGCCATGGCGGCCGCCGAAATCGGTCACTACGACCTGCTGTCGGCGCATCTGTCCGCGCACGGCGTCGCCATCGAAGACGCGATGACGCCGTTCGTGAACCACATCGACGACTGGCACGCCTCGACGCCGCCCAAGTCGTGGCTCGAATCGCTCGTCAAGGCCTACGTCGGGGACGGCCTCGCCGCCGACCTCTACCGCGAGATCGCGCACTGGCTCGACCCGGAGACCAAGGACCTCGTGCTGACCGTGCTGGCCGACACCGGGCATTCGGCGTTCGCCGAGCGCGAAGTCGCCGCCGGGATCGAGGCCGATCCGAAGACGCGGGACAAGCTCGCGCTGTGGGGCAGGCGACTGCTCGGCGAGGCGCTCACGCAGGCCCAGTACGTCGTCGCCGAGCGGGACGGTCTCGCCGAGCTGATCATCAGCGGATCCGGTGACCTGTCGGGAATCGCCGCGTTGTTCCGCCGGTTACAGCAGGGGCATACCAAGCGCATGCAGGCGCTCGGCCTGGGCTGACGCGGTGCGGTACCAGGACTCGGCCGCGTCGTTCCGGGTGGACGCGCGGCACCGCGAGGACGCGGTTCGGTTAGCCTTGCCGGGTATATCCCTTACGAATTTCCAGCGGAGGTCCCACGTGGAGGTCAAGATCGGCATCAAGGACACCCCGCGCGAGCTGGTGGTGTCCAGTGGCCAGTCTCCCGAAGAGGTGGAGAAGCTGGTCGCCGAGGCCCTGACTGCAGGGGACGGGCTCTTCCGCCTCAACGACGAGAAGGGCCGCAAGTACATCGTGCCGTCCGACCGGATCGCCTATGTCGAGATCGCGCCGTCCGACGTGCGCAAGGTCGGCTTCGGCGTCGCGGACTGACGCTCTCGTCACTGTGGCGTCACCGCCTGATCTCAGCTAGCTCTCAGGCTTGATCGTCACCCTCTTCGGAGGGGACGGCGGGGACGAGCCGAGAGAGAAGGTGGACGGCGTCACTGTGGTGCGGACGGTTCCTTCCCGGAACCGGGAATTCCTCGAGCCGGCCGGTCGTGCCCCCCGCGGCGGATCGGCCGGTCGGCTCACCGGCGTGGACGTCGCCCGTGGCCTCGCAGTGCTCGGCATGTACGCGGTGCACATCGGGCCGAACCCCAACGACGGCGGCTTCGCGGTGCTCTTCAAGCCGTTCGAAGGGCATTCGGCGGCGTTGTTCGCCGTGCTCGCCGGAGTGTCCGTCGCGCTGATGTCCGGCGGGACGCGGCCGAAAACGGGCCGCTCCCGGACCCAGGTCGCGCTGCGGCTGGCCACGCGGGCGCCGTTGCTGGTCGCGCTGGGGCTGCTCATCGCCGGGCTGGACACCGGGTACATGGTGATCCTCGCCTACTACGGCGCCAGTTTCCTGCTCGCGATCCCGTGGCTGCGGTTCGGTGCCAGGACGCTCGGCATCGCGGCCGTGGTCACCGCGCTGGTGGCGCCGCTGCTCTCGTTCGTGCTGCGCTCGCAGTTCCGCCCGCGTGACCTGATCTTCTTCGCGCCCGACGTGTCGTGGTCGGACTTCACCTCCAGCGCCGGGCTCATGCACGCCTTCGTGGTGCTGGTGCTGACCGGCACCTTCCCCGCGCTGACGCTGATGGCCTACATCTTCGCCGGGATGGCCATCGGCAGGCTGAACCTCGCCTCGCCGCGGGTCAGCCGCCGGCTGTTCTTCGGCGGGTCGGCGCTGGCGACGGCCGGCTATCTCGGTTCGTGGCTCGCGACCGACGTCCTCGGCGGTATGCGGGCGGTGTACCGCTCACTGGAGCCCGCCGCGACCCAGGCCGGGATGAGCCCGGTGGAGTTCTTCCGTATCAACGACACCTGGATCCACGGCACGCCGCCCACCACGACGTGGGCGTGGGAGCTGGTGCCGACCGGTGCCTCGTACACCCCGTTCGACCTGCTGATCTCGATCGGGATCGCGGCGGCGGTGATCGGCCTGTGCCAGCTGGTGATGCCGTGGCTGGGCCGGGTCCTGTGGCCGCTGGCCGACCTCGGGGGCCGCGTGCTTTCGGCCTACGTTCTGCACTTCGTCGTGATCTGGCTGATCTGGGACGAGCCGGAGAGCGGGCAGGACCTGTTCGGCGTGTGGCACTTCGTCGAGTTCTGCGTGGTCGCGGTCGTCGCCGCGGTGGCATGGCGGAAGTGGATCGGGCGCGGACCGCTCGAGTGGCTGCTGAACAAGCTGTCGAGCTGGCCGAAGTACGTGGTCCCGGTGGGGCGCGTGCCCGAGCCGCGGCGGGCGGAGCAGTAGCGAGGGACCTTTGCTCTCGTTCGTTAGTGTGCTAATCGTTGGCTTGCTCACGGACGTTAGCAAAGGTCCCTTGCTCTATTTCCGCAGGTCAGAGGTATCCTCGCGGCGCTTGTGCTGAAGGACGCCTTTAGTGCGCTGGACGCAGTGAAGGACGCTTTCAGCGCGCTCAACGCACTGAAAGCGTCCTTCAGCACTTCCGGGCAGCGCTCAGGCGTTGAGTTCCGCCAGGCTGGTGGGCACGTGGAAGGGCGGTGTGCTGGTGCCCATGATCCGGTAGCGGCCCCACGGGTCGGGGTCGGAGATCTCACCGGACGCGCTGCGCTCGCCCGCGCGGATCTCGACCGTCTTCTTCTTGCCGCCCGCCAGCTCGGTGAGCTTCTCGTCGGCGGCGATCCGGCCGTACCAGCGGTAGTAGCCGTCGATCGGCTGGAAGTAGCCCCGCAGATCGACCTTCACCGCGAGTTCGGTGCCGTCGACGACCAAGGTGGCCTCGCCGTTGTAGCCGTCTTCGTCGTGCTCGCTCATGTGATCCTCCGTGGGGGTCAGCCGGCGTCGCTGTCGGCTGCGGATTCCTGCTTGGCCCTGCTCATCTGGATGACCTTGTTCGCCTCGAGCGGCACGTTCGGGTCGATGATCACGCCGTGCTGGCGGGTCAGGCCGTCGATCGCGGCCCAGATGATCTGCGTCAGGTACTCGACGACCGAGTCGCGGCCCATGGACTGCCGGTCCAGCCACCATTCACCGGTGTTCTGGACCATGCCGACGATTCCGTACGCCCACGGCTCGGCCGCGCCGGAGTCCATGTTGAACATCCGCATGTAGTCGCCGAGCAGTGCCGACAGCGCGGTCGCGATGAGTTCCTTGTCCTCGGCGACGACGTCGGAGTCGCCCGCCTTCTCCTGCGTCGCGCCGCGTGCGAGCAAGCGGTACAGGTTCGGGTGTTCCTCGATGACGGTGAAGAACGCGTCGAGCGCCATCCGGATGCGCGGGACCGGCGCGAGCTCGGCGTTGATGGCCGGGATCAGGCGTCCCAGCAGGATCTCGGTGCCGCGCTGGCCGAGGGCGACGTAGAGGTCGGCCTTGTCGTCGAAATGCCGGTACAGCACGGGTTTCGTGACGCCCGCTTCGGCGGCGACGTCCTCCATGCCCAGCTCGGGGCCGTGTTTGTCCAGCGCGCGGAGCGCCGCTTCCACGAACTCCGCCCGGCGGGCGATCCGGTGCTTGCGCCAGCGGTCGCGCCGGGCGTCCCCGGTGTCGGCCTCCCCGGCGGGGGCGCGCTTGCTGGAGTGCTTGCTGGAGCGCTTGACACGTTCGATCACGGTCGTCATGCTACCAGAGGTAACTGTTACTAGTGGTTACAGAAACCTGCGTCACGAAAGGGGTGTGTCGCAATGACGCGGACGCTCAAGGATCCCGGCCGCGAAAAGACCGCGGACCGGCTGCTCAAGTCGTCGGCGAACAAGTTCTACGACCCCGAGGTGGACATCGACTGGGATGCGCCACTGGTCGAGGGTAAGCGATACATCCCCGAGGAGCGTTCGTCCCTGTACGGGACCGAAATCTGGGACCGGCTGACCCCGGAACAGCGGATCGAGCTGGGCAAGCACGAGATCGCCAGCGTCGCGACCACCGGGCTGTGGTTCGAGATCCTGCTGATGCAGATGCTGCTCAAGGAGGTCTACGAGCAGGACCCGACGACCTCGCACGCGCAGTTCGCGCTCACCGAGATCGCCGACGAATGCCGGCACTCCACGATGTTCGCGCGGATGTCGGCGCGGCTCGGCGTCCCGACCTACGGCCCGGTGCCGTGGCTGCGCCGCCTCGCCAAGCTGATGCCGACGATCTCCTACGGGCCCGCGCGCTACGGCGCGATCCTGGTCGCCGAGGAGGTCCTCGACCGGCTCCAGCGCGAGCAGATGAACGACGAGGGCATCCAGCCCCTGGTACGGATGGTGAACCGCATCCACGTCCTCGAAGAGGCGCGGCACGTCACGTTCGCCCGCGAAGAGGTCACGCGTGGTATGGCGAAGCTGTCCCGCGGCGAGCGCGTCTACCAGCAGTTCATCATCGCGCTGATCTCGTACTTCGTGACGAGGGCGTTCATCAACCCCAACATCTACAAGGCCATCGGCATCCGTCCGCGCGACGGTGTCGAGGCGGCGCTGAACAACCCGAACTGGCAGAACACGATCGCCTGGGCGGGGGAGAAGATCATGCCGTTCCTCGACGAGTCCGGGCTGGTCGGCGCGCCGGGGATGTACTTCTGGCACAAGTCCTTCCTGCTCCCGGCGGGCCGATGACCACCGCCGAGCGGCTGCGGGACCCGGCCCGCGCGCACCGGTTCGTCACCGGTGACGGCACCGCGCTGCACCTCGAAACGTGCGGACCGGCCGACTCCGCCGCCACCCTCGTCCTCGTGCATGGCTGGACCCAGGACCATCGGACCTGGGACTTCGTGCTGCCGCAGCTGGACCCGGCGATCCGGATCCTGCGCTACGACCTGCGCGGCCACGGCGGATCGGCCCACGCGAAGCCGGGTACGGCACGGATCGAGCGGCTCGCCGACGACCTCGCCGAGCTCATCGCCGACCGGGTGCCGACCGGTCCGCTCGTGCTTGCCGGGCACTCGATGGGCGGGATGACGCTCATGGCGCTCGCCGAGCGGCATCCGGAGCTGGTGTCCTCGCGGGTGGCCGCGGCCGCGTTCGTGGCGACGTCCTCGGGGCAGATGGACCAGCTGACACTCGGGCTGCCCGGCCTCGCCGGGCGCGGGGTGACCCGGCTCGAACCGCGCGTCGCGAAGTTCCTCGCGCGGATGCGGGCGGAGAACTTCCGGCTGTCGGGGAGCATGGTGCGGTCCGCCGCGCGGGTCCTCGTGTTCGGGGACCGGCCGCGCCGCGCGGAGGTCCGCAGCGTGGCCGAGCAGATGTTGTGCGCGCATCCGGCGAGCGTCGGCGAGTTCATCGACGCGATCGCGCGGCACGAGGGCCGGGTCGGGCTCGGCGCGCTGCGGGACATCCCGGTCGCGGTGCTCGCGGGCGAGAAGGACCGGCTGTGCCCGCTGCCGCACGCGAAGGTCATCGCGGATGCCTTGCCGGACGCGGAGTTCGTCCGCTACCCGGGTGCCGGGCACATGCTCCCGCAGGAGCGGGCGGGCGAAGTGGCCTACCGCGTCAATGCCCTGATCCGGTCGGCCGTCCGGACCGGATGACGTGAACGGGCAGGTCCCGGGTCCACAGGGGGATCCGGGACCTTCCCGGTAACGGCGCGTATCGCTAGCGTGATCCTCCGTCTCGTCGGCAGACCTGGGGAGTGATCACGATGCGGCAAAGACCCGCGTTCGGCGTATTCGTCCTGACCTTGGCGCTCGTCCTCGGCGGAGCCCTGCTGGTGGGCCTCGGCCGGGGTACCACCGATCCGGCAGCGGCGGACGCCTTCGACGGCACCGGCCGCGTCGTCGTCCGCGGCGCCTCGATGGTGCTGACCATGGACCCGAAGGCCGGTGAAGGCCCGCTCGGGCAGCTTTCCGACGCCGACGTCCTGCTCGAAGGCGACCGGATCAAGGCCGTCGGCAAGAACCTCGACACCGGCGGCGCGCGCGTCGTGGACGGGCGCGGCAAGATCGTCCTGCCCGGGTTCGTCGACATGCACAACCACCTGTGGCAGTCGCTGATCCGCGGCTGTGCGGGGGACAAGGAACTCAACGGCTGGCTCGGCAAGTGCGTGCTGCCGCTCTACAGCAAGCCGATCACCGAGGCCGACGGCTACGCCGGTGTTCGTCTGTCCACTATGGACGTGATCGGGACCGGGATCACCACGGTCACGGACTGGTCGCACACCTTCAACAAGCCCTTCGCCTGGGGGAATCTCCGCGCGCTCGCCGACTCGAAGATCCGGTTCGTGTTCGCCTACGACGCGGGCTCGGACCCGGCGCTGCAGGACGCCGTCCGCGCGGCGAATCGGGAGTTCATCGAGCCGAACCCGTTGGCGCACCTGCAGGTCGGGTCGCATCCGGCGCTGGACAACTTCGGCAATCTCGACGCGTCGGCCAAGCTCGCGCGCGAACTCGGCGTCCCGCTCAACGTGCATCTGCTGGAGTCCAAGGCGGATCCGGCGACCGGGCAGATGGAGGCGCTGCGCAAGGCGGACGCGCTGCGGCCGGGGCTGGTCGCCGACCACGTCATCCACGCGACCGACGCCGACCTCGACGAACTGGCCAAGGCCGACGTGCGGGTCGCGCACAACCCGTTGTCGAACCAGCGGCTCGCGTCCGGGATCATCCGGCTGCCCGAGATGCACCGGCGCGGGATGAAGGTCGGGCTCGGGCTGGACGGCGGCACGAACGACACCAGCGACATGTTCAACGTCATGCGCGCGGCGGTGAACCTGCAGCGCGCCGTGGCCACCGATCCGTCGGTCTACCCGGTGGTGTCCGACGTGCTGCGGATGGCCACGCTCGGCGGCGCCCAGGCGCTGGGCCTCGACGGTGAGATCGGCTCGCTGACCCCGGGCAAGAAGGCGGACCTGCAGGTGATCGACGCCCAGCAGGTCAACTTCGCGCCGCGGGTCGACTGGGTCAACCAGGTCGTCTACAACACCCAGCCCGCGAACGTGCAGTGGGTGTTCGTCGACGGAAAGGCGCTCAAGCGCGACGGCCGGGGGGGGGGGGGCGCCCCCCCCCCCCCGGGGCGCGCCCCCCCCCCCCCCCGCCGGCCCGCGCCGAAGCGGGGCGCGCGCGCGGGTGGGTGAGGGGGGGGTGGGTGGGG
>NZ_JBHYIK010000091.1:15406-34245 GCF_042739735.1 Amycolatopsis sp. NPDC059027
TGTTATTGTTTCATTGCTGCCCGGCGGTGCGTTCGGTTTCTGGTGAGTTCCCGCGGGGGGTATGCGAGGAAAGTCCCCTTCAGCGCGTCCTACGAGAGGAAGGTCCCCTTCAGCTGTCCTTGAGCGGGAAGCCGCCGCCGATGCCGCGCCAGGCGAGGTTCGCGGTCAGGGCAACCGCTTCCTCGCGGCTCATCGACTGGTGGTGCGCGAGCCAGAACCGGGCACTGACCTGGCTCATCCCGACCAGGCCGACGGCCAGCAGCCGCGCCTTGTCCTCGTCGAGCCCGGCGTCGGCGGTGATGGTCTCGGTGATCGCGTCGACGCTGGCCGACGTCGCCCTGTCCACCGCCTCCTGCACCGCGGGCTCGCCGCGCAGGTCCGATTCGAACACCATGCGGAACGCGCCCGCGTCGCCGTTGACGAAGTCGAAGAAGGCACCGACCGTCGCCGGGACGCGCTGCCGGTTCTCGGTGGTCGAGTCCAGCGCGTCCTTGACCCGGCGGACCAGCTCGTCCACGTGGCTCTCCAGCAGCGCGATGTAGAGATCGAGCTTGCCGGGGAAGTGCTGGTAGAGCACCGGTTTGCTGACCCCGGCCTCCTCGGCGATCTCGTCCATCGCCGCGGCGTGATAGCCGTTCGCGGCGAAGACGCGCTGCGCGGCCGCCAGCAGCTGAGCCCGCCGTTCGGTCCGCGGGAGCCGAACGCCTCGTTGCTGCAGTCGCGCCATGTCCGTCATGGGGTTCCTCCCGTCCACGCTCTTCGACGGGCGGGTTTGCCACCGCGTGAAGTCTTCCTGAGATTACTCGCCGGTACGTACGACACGCCAAGGGTCGGGCATCCTGGTTTCGTGACCACGTCAGTATCCCGCCCGCGATTTCGCGCCCGGCAGGCACCGAACACCCGCGCGCCGATCACCCACGTGCCACTGTCGACCCGGCCGCTGCCCTCGCTCGACCCGGTGCCTTCGCCGTGGCCGGGGGAGCAGGAGGACGTCGGCGGCACGTCGCTGCACGTGCGCCGGACTCCGGGCGCGGACGGCGTCCCGGCCGTCTACGTGCACGGCCTCGGCGGGTCGTCCACCAACTGGACCGACCTGGCGGCGCTGCTCGCGCCGGTCGCCGGGGGCACCGCGCTGGACCTGCCCGGATTCGGCTACTCCGAACCCGCGCCGGACTTCGATTTCAGCCTGCTGTCGCACGCCGACGTCGTCGTGCGGTACCTGGAAGGGCTCGGCGGGCCCGTGCACCTGCTCGGCAACTCGATGGGTGGCGCGGTCTCCCTGCTCGTCGCGGCCCGCCGGCCGGAGCTGGTTCGCACGCTGACGCTGATCTCGCCCGCCATGCCGGACCGGCGGCTCGACCCGCGACGGCTGTCGGACCCGCGGATGGCGTTCGCCTACCTGCCCTTCGTCGGCGCTCCGGTGCGGCGCAGGCTGGCCGCGCTGAGCGCCCGTGAACGTGCCGCGCAGGTCATCCGGCTGTGCTTCGCGGATCCGGCCCGGTTCCCCGAAAGCAGGCTCGACGAGCTGGCCGCCGAACACGGCGCGCGGGCCGGGCTCGCCTGGGCCGCGCCCGCGCTGGCGCGCAGCACTTTCGGCATCTTCCGGGCCTGGTCGGCCGTGGGTGCCGCGTCGCTGTGGGCGGTGGCACCGACGGTGTCCACGCCGACGCTCGTCGTCTGGGGGAACCACGACCGGGTGATCTCCGTGCGGCGCGCGCCACGGACCGCACGCTCCATCCCGCACGCTCGGCTACTGGTGCTGCCCCGGACCGGCCATGTCGCGCAGATGGAGCGCCCGAATGTGGTGGCGCGGGCCGTGCTGGGCATGTGGGAGCAGGTCGACGCCGGTTCCTGGTAACCCATCCGGGTGACGGTCATTCACACTGTCTTCCGCCGGTCGCGCGGCACATCACGATTTGGTTATGGCACCCTGGGACGGTGGACCGGGTGAAGAGCGACGCTCGAGGCGATGAGCAGCGGACGCAGTACGTCGCGTCGTCGCGTCGTTCCTCGCACGGCACGGGCCGGGGTTCCTCGGTGCCGCCGCGCACCGGCCAGTACCGCCCGACGGCCACCCCGCCGCAGCGAGTCGGCGAGGACCGTTACCGCCCGGGCGGCCGCCGCACGTCCGCCGAGCCGTTGCGCGCGTCTTGGAAGCCGCAGGCCGAAACCGAGGCGGAGGACGAGCCGCGCCGGAAACCCGTCAAGCGGGGCAAGTTCGGCACGTTCGCGAAGACCTACGGCTGGCGTGTCTACGCGCTGCCGATCCTGGTGGTGATCACCGCGCTCGTGGTGTTCAACACCGCGACCGGGCCCGCCGAGCCGATCGCGCAGGAGGGCAAGACCAGCGCCGCCGCGGACGGCCGGACCGGCGCCGGGCCGAACAGCGGCACCGCCGTGCTCCCGGAGAACCCGGCCAAACCGGTCAACCTGAACATCCCGACCGCCGAACTGCCCAAGGGCGGCGACTTCACTCAGGCGGGCAAAGGCACCTTCCACGTCGTGAACGGGTCGGGGCCGAAGATCGGCCAGGGCAAGCTGTACACCTACGTCGTCGAGGTCGAGGACGGGATCGACCCGGCGAGCTACGCCGGTGACGACAGCTTCGCCAACGCCGTCCAGGGCATCCTGTCCGATCCGCGCAGCTGGACCTTCGACGGCAAGAAGGCGCTGCAGCGTGTCGACGCGAGCTACCCGAACCCGACCTTCCGGGTGTCGTTGACCACACCGGAGACCAACCACCGCGGCGACGTCTGCGGTTACTCGATCACCTACGAGACCTCCTGCTACCGGGAGAGCTTCCAGCAGCGCGTGGTGATCAACCTGGCGCGCTGGGTCCGCGGCGCGATCGCCTTCAACGGCGACATGACGGGGTACCGGCAGTACGCGATCAACCACGAGGTCGGGCACGCGCTGGGCGGCGTCCACGTCCCGTGCCCGGTCAACGACGGGCCGGCGCCGGTGATGATGCAGCAGACCCTCGGCGTCGCCGACAACTACGTCGCGCAGCTCAACGACCTCCCCGGTGGTGACCGCAACGCGGTGCCCGCCGACGGCAAGACCTGCAAGCCGAACGCCTGGCCCAGCCCGAACCCGTAGCGGTACGTTCCCGTCTCACGATCCGGACTGTGGGAAGTCCGGCTTGCCCTCGCGCGTTGTGGATACTGGGATGCGACGACGCGATCCGCGTGAGATGGAGGACCCGATGTCAGCACTGCCGCCGCTCGTGGAGCCGGCTGCCGAGCTCACCAAGGAAGAGGTGGCCCGCTACAGCCGCCACCTGATCATCCCGGATGTCGGGATGGACGGCCAGAAGCGGCTCAAGAACGCGAAGGTCCTGGTGATCGGCGCGGGTGGCCTGGGCAGCCCGGCGCTGCTGTACCTCGCCGCGGCAGGGGTCGGCACGCTCGGCATCATCGACTTCGACGTCGTCGACGAGTCGAACCTGCAGCGTCAGGTCATCCACGGCCAGTCCGACGTCGGCAAGCTCAAGGCCGCCTCGGCGCAGGAGTCGATCGCCGAGATCAACCCGCTGGTCAAGGTGCACCTGCACACCGAGCGACTGGAAAGCTCGAACGCGCTGGAGATCTTCGGCCGCTACGACCTCATCGTCGACGGCACCGACAACTTCGCCACCCGCTACCTGGTGAACGACGCCGCGGTGCTGCTGGGCAAGCCGTACGTGTGGGGCTCGATCTTCCGGTTCGAGGGCCAGGTCAGCGTGTTCTGGGAGGACGCGCCGAACGGCAAGGGCCTCAACTACCGCGACCTCTACCCCGAGCCGCCGCCTCCCGGCATGGTGCCTTCGTGCGCCGAGGGCGGCGTGCTGGGCGTGCTGTGCGCGTCCATCGGCTCGATCATGGTGACCGAGGCGATCAAGCTCATCACCGGCATCGGCGAGCCGCTGCTCGGGCGGCTGATCAGCTACGACGCGCTGGAGATGAAGTACCGCGAGGTCAAGATCCGCAAGGACCCGGAGACCCCGAAGATCACCGAGCTGATCGACTACGAGGCGTTCTGCGGCGTGGTCTCGGACGAGGCGGCCGAGGCGGCGTCGGGCAGCACCATCACCCCGGCCGAGCTGAAGGCGAAGTTCGACAGCGGCGAGGACTTCGCGCTGATCGACGTCCGCGAGCCGCACGAGTACGAGATCGTGAACATCAAGGGCGCGACGCTGATCCCGAAGGACAAGATCCTTTCCGGGGAGGCGCTCGCGGACCTGCCGCAGGACAAGCCGATCGTGCTGCACTGCAAGTCCGGGGCCCGTTCGGCGGAGGCCCTCGCGGCGCTGCACGCCGCCGGGTTCAAGAGCGCGACCCACCTCGGTGGCGGCGTGCTCGCCTGGGCCCGCCAGATCGACCCGAGCCTGCCGACGTACTGAGGCCCGGCGCTCGAACGCCCCAATGTGGTTTTCTCGCTCAGGGTTCTGGGGCCGTGGGTGCTGGAGGACGTCTTAGGTGCGCTGGCCGGGGGTGCGACAAGGGCGTCCCTGGGTGCGGTGGATGCACCCAGGGCGTCCCTCGGACTTGCTGCGCTCGCCGACACCATTCGCCCGACGTCGTGAACGCTCCGTTGCCGACGATGAACGTCTCGAACGGAGCGTTCGGGACAGGGGGCCTCGGCAGTGGAGTGTCGCGGATGGGACATTGACGGCGTTGAACGTCCCCAATGGACCATTCGCGACACTGCTGACCAGGGCGAAAGCCCGCAACCGCTGTCGCCCGTATCGAACGCAACCGACCACTACGGAGAGATCCCCAATGTGGCATTGGGTGCGTTGGACGCACCGAACGCCACATTGGGGCGCATGTGCCACGCTCCGGACGGGAGCGGAGCAAGGGACCTTTGCTCTCGTTTGGTTAGCGTTGCTCAGCAAAGAGCAGCAAAGGTCCCTTGCTCCCTTTCCGCAGGTCGAGACGTTTCGTAGGGCCACGCACCCCGGTCGACGAGTGCCGTCAAGGCCACCTTGCGGGCGTCAGACGCCCATAAGGTGGCTTTGACGGCATCCGGGCGCGGCGGGGAGCGTGAGTAAAGGTCCCTTGCTCCCGTCGCGCCGGGTTTCCGCGCCATGACCAGCGAGTCTTCTCGATCGTGGCCCGCGCGGGCGGGTACTCTCACCGCCCGTGCGGTCCACGATCGAATGTCCCCCCGGCCTCGTCTGCGCGGCGTTCGGCCGGGCCGAGGGCGAACTCGAAGCGCTGCCGGATTCGGCGGCGTGGCGGTGCGGCGACATCGTGCTCAAACCGGTGACCGACAAGGCCGCCACGCTGTGGACCGCCCGCGCGCTCGACCACGTCGACGAGCCGGGGCTGCGGGTGGCCAGGCCCGTCCGGTCCACCGACGGGCGCATCATCGTCGGCGGCTGGTCGGCGACGCGGTTCGTGCCGGGGACGCCCGAACACCGCTTCGACGACGTCGTGCTCGCCGCGGTCAAACTGCATAGAGCCACCGTCGATCTGCCCCGACCGGATTTTCTCGCCCAGCGCAAGGACGTCGACGCCGTCGCCGACCGCGTCGCCTGGGGCGAGCTGGACCTTCCCCTCGACGAGACCAAGGGCGGCCGCTGGTTCGAGGTGCTCGCCGCCGCCCGCCGTCCGGTCTCGCTGCCGGACCAGGTGGCCCACGGCGAACTTCTCGCCGGGCTGCTGTTCGATGGCGACGCCGCGCCCGGGCTCGTCGACTTCGTGCCGTACTACCGGCCCGGCGAATGGGGTGCGGCGATCGCCGCCGTCGACGCGCTCGCCTGGGGCGGCGCGACCATGGCCCTGCTCGACCGCTGGGCCCACCTGCCGGAGTGGCCGCAGCTGCTGTTGCGCGCGGTGCTGTTCCGCCTCGCCGCCAACGCCCTGAACCCGCGGTCCACCCGCGCCGCTCTCGACGGCCTGCGTGCCGCCGCCCGCGAGGTCAGCGAAGTCCTCTGACCTCGCGGGCGGCAGGCGAATCACTCCGTGCGCATCGAGGCCAGCCGGGACGCGCCGCGCAACGACGGGAGCGTCACCGTCGTCACCAGCAGAACCAACGCGGCCGCGGCGGCGCTGAGCACCCCGACCGCGAGCCAGTCGACGGTGAAGTGCGCGCCGGTGAGGCGGGCACCCAGCGCGGACAGCCCGATCCCGGTCACGACGGCGGTGACGATCCCGAGCAGCAGCGGGATCGCGTTCTGCCACACCACCGACCGGGCCAGCACCCGCACCGGGACACCCGTCGCGGCGAGCATCGCGATGGTGCGCCGCCGTTCCCGCAGCTGTTCCAGCCCGAGCACGAGCAGGCTGACCCCGGCCAGCAGCAGCGTGAACACCGACCCGGCGAGCAGCCCGGCCCGGATCGCCAGGTAGGACTGCTGGCTGCTGGAGAGCTGGACCAGATCCGGCACGGACAGCGACGCGTGCCAGGTGAACGGCGCGAACGCGTTGCGGGCGATTTCGGGAAAGTCCGGATCGGCCGACGTCACCCGGACGTGGCCACTCGCCCACACCCTGCCCAGATCGAGCCCGGCGAACGCACCCGGGGTGGCCATGATGGTGGCATGCGGCGAATCGGCTGACTGCCGCGGCGTGACCGGGACGAGCTCCGGTGCCGTCCAGCTGCCGAGCGAACGTTCCTCCTCGTCGTAGTGGCTGACCACATAGGACTGTCCTGATTGGACGTAAGCGGGGGAGTTCCGGTCCACGTAGACGGCGCCGTCGCGACAGTCCTGGATCCCGGCGATCGCCTGCCACGTCGCGCAGTCGGCGACGCTGATACTGGCCATCTTGGCCGGGTCCGCGCCCCGCAGGTGGACGTACTGGGTCGGATACAGGGCACTCGCTCCTGGCACCTTCGCCAGAGCCGCCGTCGCTGCGTCGGCGGTGGCAGGGTCGACGTTCACCGACAACACGGTGTTGTTCTTGCGCGGCGCCGGGCCGGGATCGAAGTCCCTGGCCTGCCCGGCCAGCAGCGACTGCACCGCGATCGCCCCGGCCAGCACCACCGCGAGCCCGGCGACCACTCGTGCAGGGGTGCCGCTGTCGAGCTGCAAACGCCGCACCGCGAGCTGGAACGCCGGACGTCCGCCGTGGACCCGCGACACCGCGCGTTCCAGCATCCACGGCAGGAGCGCGGGGACGCCGACGAGCAGGCAGGTCACCCCGGCCACGACGGACATCGTGGTCAGCCGTGAGTCATCGCGCAGCGACAGGGTGAACAACAGCGCGACGCCTGCGACGACCGGAATCAGCCGCCACCACAATCGCCGCTGGACCGGCTTCGTACGCCGGACGACGCCGAGCGGTTCGATCGCCGTGCCGCGCAACGCGACGAGCGCACTCAACACGGACAATGCGGGCACGGCCAGCACGATCACGACCACCAGCGGCCACGGCGGCGTGACGTCGCTGACGAACAGGCCGCCCTCGCGTACCCGAACGTACGGCGCCAGCTGGCGCAACAGCAGGAACGCGGCGGTACCGAGCACGAGCCCGGTCGCGGCGGTCACCAGCGATTCGGCCGCGGCGATCCGGCGCACCTGCGGCAGGTCGGAGCCGACCAGCCGAAGCGCGGCGAGCCGCCGGTCCCGTTCCGCGCCCGCGATCCTGGCGGACGTCGCCACGAACACGAATACCGGTGCCAGCAGCGAAACGATGCCGATCAGCAGCAGCGCGAGCAGGCCGGGATCCAGGCCCTCCGATTTCCCTGGCGAACCGAAGGAGTAGACCTGCTTGCCCTGCAACGCGGCGTCGGCGCCGACGTAGGCATGCATATCGTCCGGATTGGACAGTCCACTTTGGCCGATACGGCCGATCTCCTGCCCGGCGAAACGCGGGCGCAGCAGCGCGCCACGGTCGGAATGCAGCAGCTCGGAGAGCGCGGGGGACAGGACCATCTCCCCGGGGGCGGGCACTCGATCCAGGCCGGGCGGCACCGGCGATGTCGGACCGTTCGCGTGCAGATAACGGACCGAGACGTACTGGCCGCGAAACGACGTCCCGGTTTCGTGCAGCGACAGCGGTGTCACGCCGGCGATCGGGGCGGTGTCGGCGATCTCGGCGAGCCTGCGGGCCCCACGCTCGGAGACCGCGTGGTTGACCGAAGCCGCGAACAGCAGCACGGTGACCGCGACGCCGACACCGATCGTGCCGAGCAGCAATCGCGCGACCCCGGTCCGGGAGGTCCGGCCGCCCCCGACGGCCAGCCGGAACCCCAGAGCCAGATCGGCCATCCAGGCGGCGAGACCCTCGCGCCGGTTCATGTCGCCGACCGGGACAGCTCGGCGGCGGGCAGCCCGACCTGACGCGACTTCCCGTCCCGCACCACGATTTCGCGGTCGGAGTAGGCGGCCACCCTCGGCTCGTGTGTCACCAGCAGGACGGCCGCCCCGGTCTGCTTCGCCGCGTTGGTGAGCAATCGCATGACACGCTCGCCGTTGAGCGAGTCGAGCGCGCCGGTCGGCTCGTCCGCGAACACCACCTTCGGCTCGGTCACCAGCGCCCGAGCGACGGCGGCCCGCTGCCCCTGACCACCGGACACCTCGCCGGGGCGCTTGTCGGCGATGTCGCCGACTTCGAGGCGGTCCAGCCATTCACGCGCGATCTTCTCCGCAGGACGCCGTCGCTGCCCGTCGAGCCGCATCGGCAGTGCGACGTTCTCCAGGCAGGTCAGCTCCGGCACGAGTTGCCCGAACTGGAAGACGAAGCCGAAATCGGTGCGCCGCAACGCACTGCGTTCGCGGTCCGGCATCGCGGACAGCACGCGCCCGGCGTAGCGGACCTCGCCGCTGTCCGGCTGGATGATCCCGGCCAGGCAGTGCAGCAGCGTCGACTTCCCGGAGCCCGACGGCCCCATCACCGCGACGACCTCGCCCGGGTAGAGGTCCATCCCGGCGCCGTCGAGCGCCTGGGTGGGGCCGAACGCCTTGCGCAGCTCGACACCGCTGAGCAGCGGCGTGCCCCCGGTCGTGTCCATGTGATTCCCCTTGTTGTTCACGGCTTCAGCTGCCCCGCCAGTTCGTCCAGCCGGGCCGCGGTGAGTTCGAGCCACCGCAAATCCGCTTCGAGGTGGAACAGGGCGTGGTCGCAGATGAGCTGGTCGGCCAGATCGCCCTCGGTCTTGCGGGTGGTCAGCTTCCGCATCGCGCGCAGGTGCTCGGCACGCTGCGCGTCGAGCACGTCGGTGGCGCTGCGCTCGGAGAGCAGGGCGAGAACGACCTTGGTGTACAAGGTGTTCTGGAGGTACAGCGACGGGTTCTCGGGTGTGCTGAGCCACTCTGCGACGTTTGTCACGCCGGCGTCGGTGATCGCGTAACGCTTGCGATCGGGCCCGTCGCCCGGCTCGATTCCCTTCTCCTCGACGAGCCCGTTGCGCAGCAGCCGCGAGAGCGTCGAATACACCTGCCCGTAGTGCAGCGGACGATCTTGCTGGAAGCGCTCGTCGTAGAGCCGCTTGAGGTCGTAGCCGTATTTCGGCCCGCTCTCCAGCAGTCCGAGCAACGTGTTCGCGATCGACATGCTGAGGATAGTACACGGGGTGTATACCTCGCGTCTATACACCCCGTTTATAGCCGTTGATCAGGGCGCTGCCTCACCGCGTGGACATCCGGGTGCGGGAGCAATGTCAAACGCCTGAAACATTCGAGCCGTTCTAGGTAACACGGGCTCCTTAACTTCGAGTCGATCCGGAGTTGAGGAGACGCCCATGACGCAGGTGACCGCGGTCACGACCGCCGTGGACACGCACTGCCCGTACTGCGCCCTGCAGTGCGGGATGCGGCTCGACGGTGCCCGGGTGTCCCCGCGTGACTTCCCGGTCAACGACGGCGGCCTGTGTCAGAAGGGCTGGACCTCGGGGGAACTGCTGCGGAATCCGTCGCGGCTGACCACGCCCCTGGTGCGCGTGGACGGCGAACTGCGCCCGGCGAGCTGGGCCGACGCGCTCGACCTCGTCGCGCGGCGCCTCGCCGACCTGCGTGCCGAACACGGCGCGGACTCGGTCGCGGTGTTCGGGGGCGGTGGGCTGACGAACGAGAAGGCATACCTGCTCGGAAAATTTGCCCGCGTCGCGCTCGGAACTTCGCAAATCGATTACAACGGGCGATTCTGCATGTCCTCGGCGGCCGCCGCCGGGATCCGCGCGTTCGGCGCCGACCGCGGGATGCCGTTCCCGGTCACCGACCTCGCCGGGGCCGACGCGATCCTCCTCGCCGGCGCCAACCCGGCCGAGACGATGCCGCCGTTCCTTCAGCATCTGCGCGGCGCCGAGCTGATCGTCGTCGATCCCCGCCGCACCGCGACCGCCGAGCAGGCCGCGCTGCACCTCGCCCCGGCGCCGGGCACGGACCTCGCGCTGGCGCTGGGCATCCTGCACGCCGTCGTCGCCGACGGGCACCTTCAACAGTCCTATGTGGACGAACGGACCACCGGATTCGCCGAGGTGTGGCGGATCGTGGCCTCGTGGTGGCCCGAGCATGTCGAGCGGGTCACCGGGGTCGCCGCCGCCGACCAGCGCAAGGCCGCCGCGATCCTGGCGACTGCCCGCAATGCCTACATCCTCACCGCGCGCGGCACCGAACAGCACGCCACCGGGACCGCGAACGTCGGCGCCTGGATCAATCTGGCGCTGGCGCTGGGCCTGCCCGGCCGCGAAGGCTCCGGATTCGGCTGCCTCACCGGTCAGGGCAACGGCCAGGGTGGGCGGGAACACGGCCAGAAAGCCGATCAGCTGCCCGGTTACCGCAAGATCGACGACCCCGCCGCGCGGGAATACGTCGCCGATGTCTGGGGCGTCCCGGCGGAATCCCTGCCGGGGCCGGGACGTTCGGCCACCGAACTGCTCGACGCGCTGGGCCGCGAGGACGGTCCTAAGGGGCTGCTCGTGTTCGGCAGCAATGTCGTCGTTTCCGCGCCGCGTTCTTCGAGCGTCCAAGAACGACTGTCCGCAGTGGACTTCCTGGTGGTAGCCGACTTCGTGCTCTCGGAGACCGCGGCGCTCGCCGACGTCGTGCTCCCGGTCACCCAGTGGGCCGAGGAGGACGGCACGCTCACCAACCTGGAAGGCCGGATCCTGTTGCGGCGCAAGTCGATCGACGCGCCCGCCGGAGTTCGCACCGACCTCGACGTCATCTCCGGGCTGGCGAGCAGGCTCGGCCAGCCAGTCGAGCGATTCCCTGTCGACGCCGAGAGTGTGTTCAGCGAGCTGCGGGTCGCGTCGAAGGGTGGAGTCGCCGACTACTTCGGCATCAGCTACGAGCGGTTGCGCTCCGGTGAGGCGCTGCACTGGCCGGTGCCGGCCGAAGACCATCCGGGGACGCCGCGCATGTTCCTCGACCGGTTCGCGCACCCGGATGGCCGAGCGCGGTTCGTCGCGGTCGACCACAGTGGACCGGCGGAGCCCCCGGACGCCGAGTTTCCCTTGCAGGCCACCACGGGCCGGGTCCTCCAGCACTATCAGTCCGGTGCGCAGACGCGCCGGATCGCCGAACTGCTCGACGTCGTCCCGGAGGCGTTCGTCGAGGTCCACCCGGACACGGCGGCGCGGCACGGGCTCGCGGACGGCGACCTGGCGCGGGTGCGTTCGCGGCGCGGCGAGACCACCGCGCGGGTGCGTTGTGTCGGCACGCTGCGGCCGGACCTGGTCTTCCTGCCCTTCCACTTCCCCGGCGAGGGGCGGGCGAACCTGCTTACCAACCCGGCGCTCGATCCGGTGAGCCGGATGCCGGAGTTCAAGGTCTGTGCCGTCTCTCTGTCCCCTTTGGAAGGTGCTTCCTCATGAGCCCCAGGGATGTCGTGATCGTCGGCTATGGCATGGCGGGCGCCCGGCTGGCCGACGAGATCCGCCGCCGCGATCCCGGTGCGGACCGGGTGCGGCTGACCGTGCTCGGCGCCGAACCGCATCCGGCGTACAACCGGGTCCTGCTTTCCGCGGTCGTCGCGGGCGGGATGACCGCGGAAAGCGTCCAGCTGCACGACACGGGCTGGGCCGAGAAGACCAATGTGGACCTTAGGCTCGGCACCGCGGTGAGCCGGATCGACCGTGCCGCACGATGTGTCGAGCTGACCGATGGATCCACTGTGGACTACGACGCGCTGGTGCTGGCCACCGGTGCCAAGCCGTGGATTCCACCGGTGGAAGGACTGGAAGGCGACGGTGTCGTCGCGTTCCGCAGCCTCGACGACTGTTCGCGGATCCTCGAAGCGGCCCGCTTCGGCGCTCCGGTAGCGGTGCTCGGCGGCGGCTTGCTCGGTTTGGAGGCCGCGCGCGGGCTGGCCGGACGCGGCAACGTCGTCACCGTCGTGCATCCGATGCCGCACGTGATGGAGCGCCAGCTCGACGGCGGTGCCGGGCACGTCCTGGCCCGGCAGCTCACCGAACTCGGCGTCACGTTCCGCTTCGGCGCGACCGCCGCGCGATACCTCCCCGGCGACGGGCTGAAGCTCGACGACGGCAGCCTGGTGCCCGCCGATCTCGTTGTGGTCGCGGCCGGTGTCCGCGCCGAGACCGCACTGGCCGCGGAAGCCGGTCTCGACGTCGACATGGGTGTCCTCGTCGACGATCTGTTGCGTACCAACGACGGCCGCATCCACGCGCTCGGCGACTGTGCCCGGCATCCCGGCGCACCGCCCGGGCTCGTGCAGCCCGCGTGGGACCAGGCCGCGGTCCTCGCCGACGTCCTCACCGGGACCGACGCTTCGGCGCGGTACCGCGGGACTTCGGCGGTGACCCGGCTCAAAGCCAAGGGCATCGACCTCGCCGCGCTCGGCGAAACCCAGATCACCGCGGACGACGCCGAGGCCGAGGTGCTGACGTTCAGCGACGCCACGGGCGGCCGGTACGCCAAGCTCGTTTCCCGGGACAACCGCGTCACCGGGGCGATCCTGCTGGGGCTGCCCGACGCGGCCGCGCAGATCACCCAGCTCCACGACCGCGGGATCCCGCTTCCCGAAGACCGGTTGGCCGTGCTGCTCGGGCGGTCGTTGCCCCCGGGCAGCACGGCCGCCGCCAGCCCGGCGGACCTGCCCGCGTCCACCGTGATCTGCCGCTGCAACGCCGTCACCAAGGGGCGGCTCGTCGAGGCGTGGAAGGCCGGGGCCGCCGACACCCCGGCGCTGGCCCGCGCGACCAGAGCGACGACCGGTTGCGGCAGTTGCAAAGCCACTGTCGGCGGTATCGCGGATTGGCTGGCCGCCCAGTGACCCCCGTAACCAAACGCCAGGAGGACGACATGACCGCAGCCGTCACACATCGGGGGGCTCGCTGGATCGAGCACTGGGAGCCCGAGGACGAGCAGTTCTGGGAAAGCACCGGCAAGAAGATCGCCAACCGGAACCTGTGGTTCTCGATCCTCGCCGAGCACATCGGCTTTTCGGTCTGGACACTGTGGTCGGTCATCGTCCTGTTCATGGGCAAGGACTATGGGTTTTCCGCCGCCGACAAGTTCCTGCTCGTCTCGACACCGACGCTCGTCGGTGGCCTGATGCGGCTGCCCTACACCTGGGCCGTGGCGCGTTTCGGCGGTCGCAATTGGACGATCATCAGTGCGGGGCTGCTGCTGATCCCGACCGTGCTCGCCGCGATCGTGCTGCACCCCGGCACCTCGCTCGGGACGTTCCTGCTCGTCGCCGCGCTCGGCGGTGTCGGCGGCGGGAACTTCGCGTCCTCGATGACGAACATCAACACGTTCTTCCCGGAGAAGCGCAAGGGATGGGCGCTCGGTCTCAACGCGGGCGGCGGAAACCTCGGGGTGGCGGCGATCCAGCTCGTCGGCCTGCTGGTGATCGGCACCGCGGGTGCGACCGCGCCACGCATCGTGCTCTACGTCTACATCCCGCTGATCGTCGTCGCGGCCGTGTGCGCGGCGCTGTTCATGGACAACATCGCGAACGTGCGCGGCGACAAGGGTGCGATGCGTGAGGTCGTCAAGGACGCGCACACCTGGGTCATGTCCTTTTTGTACATCGGCACCTTCGGCTCGTTCATCGGCTACAGCTTCGCGTTCGGTCTGGTGCTGCAGAACCAGTTCGGCCGGACTCCGCTGCAGGCCGCCGCGGTGACGTTCCTCGGCCCGCTGCTCGGTTCGCTGTCGCGGCCGGTCGGTGGCTGGCTCGCCGATCGCATCGGTGGCGGCAAGATCACCTTCTACACCTTCGTCGGCATGGCGCTGGCGACCGTGGTGCTGATCCTCGCCTCGTCGGCGAAGTCGCTGGCGTTGTTCACCGTCGCGTTCATCGTCCTGTTCGTCATGACCGGGGTCGGCAATGGTTCGACGTACAAGATGATCCCGGCGATCTTCCGTGCCAAGGCCCGGCTGGCGATCGAGGCCGGTGCCGACAAGGCGACCGAACTGCGTCGCTCGCGCCGCCTGTCCGGAGCCCTGATCGGCTTGGCCGGGGCGATCGGCGCACTGGGCGGGCTGTTCATCAACCTCGCGTTCCGTCAGTCTTTCGCCGACGCGAAGAGCGGTGTCCCCGCCTTCATCGGCTTCCTCGTCTTCTACGGGATCTGCTTCGCGGTCACGTGGGCGGTGTATCTGCGCAAGCCCGCGACGCAGCCCGAGAGTGTCAAGAGCAATGGCCTTGCACTGGCCGGAGCGGAGGTCTGATGCGGACACTGGTGGTCGCCGGGCACGGGATGGTCGCGCACCGTCTCGTGGAAGCGGTACGCGCCGAGGACCCGGACGGCGCATGGCGGATCGTGGTGCTGGCCGAGGAGAACCGGCCGGCCTACGACCGGGTGGCGTTGACGTCCTATGTGGAGAGCTGGGACCCGGCGGCACTGGCCTTGCCGGGTGCGGACTACGCGGACGATCCGAACGTCGAGCTTCGTCTCGGTGATGTGGTGTCCGCAGTGGACCGTGCACAACGGACCGTCGTGACCGAGTCCGGGTTCGAGGTCTCCTACGACGCCTTGGTGCTCGCGACCGGTTCGCGACCGTTCGTCCCGCCGGTGCCCGGCCACGACCTGCCCGGTTGCTTCGTCTACCGCACCATCGAGGATCTCGACGCGATCCGTGCGGCCTCGGAGAAGCCAGGACGTGGACGTCGCGCGGCCGTTGTGATCGGCGGCGGCCTGCTCGGTCTGGAGGCCGCGAAGGCATTGCGGGACATGGGAATGTCGCCGCACGTCGTGGAGATGGCACCGCGGCTGATGCCGCTGCAGGTCGACGAGGGCGGCGGCTCGCTGCTGCGTCGGCTGATCACCGACCTCGATGTCACCGTCCACACGGGAACGTCGACCGACGCGATCGAGGCGGACGGCGAGCGGTTGCTGGCCAAGCTGGGCAACGGCACCGAACTCGACGTCGACCTGGTCGTGTTCTCCGCCGGTGTCCGGCCGCGGGACGACCTCGCGCGTTCGAGCGGGCTGGAACTCGGCCAGCGCGGTGGAATCCTGGTCGACGAGAGCTGCCGGACGAGTGATCCGGCGGTGTATGCGATCGGTGAATGCGCGGCGGTCGAAGGCAAGGTGTACGGGATCGTGGCGCCGGGGTACGCGATGGCGGAGATCGTCGCCTCGCAGCTCACCGGAGGGCACGGCACTTTTCCGGAGCCGGACACGTCCACGAAGCTCAAGCTCATGGGCGTCGACGTCGCCAGCTTCGGTGACGCGCACGCGAAGACCGAAGGCGCGCTCGAGGTCGCGGTCAACGACGCGGTTGCCGGGACGTACAAGAAGCTCGTGGTCTCCGACGACGGGAAAACCCTGCTCGGCGGGGTCCTGGTCGGCGACGCCGCCGAGTACAACACGCTGCGCGCGCTGGTCGGGCGCCCGTTGCCCGCCGAACCGGGCGCGCTGCTCGCTCCGGCCGGCGGCGGCGCCGCGGTCGGGATCGACGCGCTGCCGGACGCGGCGCAGATCTGTTCGTGCAACGGAGTGTCCAAAGCGGACCTCGTCAACGCCATCCACGAGGAAGGTTGCGACTCCGTCCCGAAGCTCAAGGCGTGCACGCGGGCCGGAACCTCTTGTGGTTCCTGCGTTCCGCTGCTCGGCAAGCTGCTGACCGCGTGCGGGGTGGAGCAGTCGAAGGCGCTGTGTGAGCACTTCGGACAGTCGCGGGCCGAGCTGTTCCAGATCATCCGCGCGACGCGCATCAGCACGTTCAGCGAGGTGATCGACCGCTACGGCAAGGGCACCGGCTGCGCGATCTGCAAGCCGGCGGTCGCCTCGATCCTCGCCACGCTCGGCAACGGGCACATCCTCGGCGGCGAGCAGGCGACGTTGCAGGACACCAACGACAAGTTCCTGGCGAACATGCAGCGCAACGGGACCTATTCGGTGGTGCCGCGGATCCCCGGCGGGGAGATCACCCCGGAGAAGCTGATGGTGATCGCCGAGGTCGCCCGCGATTTCGGGCTGTACACCAAGATCACCGGCGGGCAGCGGATCGACCTCTTCGGCGCGACCGTCGACCAGCTGCCGGACATCTGGCGCCGCCTCGTCGACGCCGGGTTCGAATCCGGGCACGCCTATGGGAAGGCGTTGCGGACGGTGAAGTCGTGCGTCGGCTCGACGTGGTGCCGTTATGGCGTGCAGGACAGCGTCGGGCTGGCGATCGAGCTGGAGCTGCGTTACCGGGGCCTGCGATCGCCGCACAAGATCAAGTCCGCGGTGTCCGGCTGTGCCAGGGAATGCGCCGAGGCGAGGAGCAAGGACTTCGGCGTGATCGCGACGGAGAACGGCTGGAACCTCTACGTCGGCGGCAACGGCGGGCTCACCCCGCGCCACGCGGATCTTCTCGTGTCCGATGTGGACACCGAGACACTGATCAGGACCATCGACCGATTCCTGATGTTCTACGTGCGCACGGCCGACCGGCTTCAGCGCACGGCGCCGTGGATCGAGGAGATGGAGGGCGGTTTGGACCATCTGCGCGCGGTGATCGTCGACGACAGCCTCGGGATCTGCGAGGATCTGGACGCGGCGATGGCCAAGCACGTGGACAACTACGCCGACGAATGGCGCGGTGTGCTGGAGGATCCGGAGAAGCTGGCGCGGTTCAGCTCGTTCGTGAACGCGCCGGGCACACCGGATCCGACGATCTCGTTCCGGGCCGAGCGCGGGCAGAACGTGCCGGTCATGCTGGGTGTTCCGGAGGTGCGGTCATGACGGTGTCGATGGATCGGCGGACCTGGACCGCGGTGTGCGCGGCCGGTGCGGTGCCGGAGTGGTCGGGTGTCGCGGCGCTGTTCGACGGTGACGTGCAGGTGGCGGTCTTCCGGTTGCCCGGCGACCGTTTCTACGCACTGTCCAATCTGGACCCGTGCAGTGGTGCCGCGGTACTGGCGCGCGGGATCGTCGGCGACTCCGGCGGTGTTCCGGTCGTCGCGTCGCCGGTCTACAAGGAACGTTTCGACCTGCGGACCGGCGAATGTCTCGACGCCGAAGGCGTTTCGGTGCCGGTGTACGGCGTCCGGGTGCGTGGGGGTGTTGTCGAAGTGGAGTCGCCGTGACCGATGTCCTCCCGTTGGCGGGTTTCGTCATCGGAATCACCGCGGCGCGCCGGGCTGACGAGCTCGGCGCGCTGTTGGTACGCAAGGGGGCGAGCGTGCGGTACGGCCCGGCGATCCGGATCGTTCCGCTCGCCGACGACACCGAACTGCACACGGCGACCACCCGGCTGCTGGAGGAACACCTCGACGTCGCCGTGGCCACCACGGGAATCGGTTTCCGGGGCTGGATCGAGGCTGCCGAGGGCTGGGGTCTCGGCGACGCCCTGATCGAGCGGCTCGCCGGTGCGTCGATGCTGGCGCGTGGGCCGAAGGCGAAAGGGGCAATCCGCGCGGCCGGGCTCTCGGAGGATTATTCACCCGCGTCGGAGAGCAATGCCGAGTTGTTGCAACACCTGCTGGAATCCGGAGTGGAGGGTCAGCGGATCGCGGTGCAACTGCACGGCGAGCCGCTTCCGTACTTTGTGGACACACTGCGGGACGCGGGAGCCGAGGTGATCGAGGTCCCGGTGTACCGCTGGGTCGGCCCCGCCGACCACGGCCCGCTCGACCGGCTGCTCGACGCCGTGCTCGACGGCTCGGTGCACGCGCTGCCGTTCACCAGCGCTCCGGCCGTGGCGAGCATGCTGGCGGTGGCGCGGCGGACCGGGCGGTTGCCCGGTCTCGTGGAGGCGCTGGAGAAACACGTCGTCGTCGCGTGTGTCGGCCCCATCACCGCGGGGCCGTTGGCGGCGCTGGGGATTCCGACCGTTCAGCCGCACCGGGCGAGGATCGGGGCGCTGGCCAGGACCGTGGCGGAGACGTTGGTGGCGCGCTCGCCACGGCTGCGCGCTGGTGGCCGGAGCATCGAACTCCGGGGTCAGGCGGCCATTGTGGACGGTGAATGGTGCGACGTCGCCCCCGCGCCGATGGCGTTGCTGCGTGCGCTGGCCGCTTCGCCGGGCCGCGTCGTTTCGCGGCGGGAGCTGACGTCGGCGTTGCCCGGTGGGGGCGAGGAGCACGCGGTGGAGACGGCGATCGGGCGGCTGCGGAGTTCGCTGGGCGGCGGGAAGGTGGTCCAGACGGTGGTCAAGCGCGGCTATCGGCTCGCGGTGGACGCCTGAGGCCGCTCCGTGTTCTGTGGCCCGTGGCCCGTGGCCCGTGGCTCTGTGGTGCGCCGGTTGTGCTGAGGGACGCCCTTGGTGCGTTCGATGCGACGAGGGCGTCCCTCGGTGCGTTCGATGCACCCAGGGCGTCCCTCGGTTTGGGGCTCCGGCGGGTTCTGCGCGCCCGGCGGTGTCGCGAGCGCTCCGTTCGGGACGTGCGGACGTGGGTCATGTCTCGAACGCGTTGGACCGCCCCGGGTTTCATGGAGGCTGTTGCCTTCATGAAACCCGGTCACGCCGCTACGGGCGGTGGTGACCGGTGGGTCTGCTCGTACTCCAG
>NZ_JBHYIK010000092.1:0-23253 GCF_042739735.1 Amycolatopsis sp. NPDC059027
ACTGTGTAAATGTCCTGGGGGGAGGGTTTTTGTATAAACCCCACCGCGTACACGGCAACGTCCCCGGCCCGGGTGGGTGGTCGGGCGCCCACCCCGGGACGTCGGTCAGTCCTCGGACTTGCCGGACTGCAGACCGGCGGAGATGAGGTCCATCACCGAGGAGTCGGCCAGCGTCGTGACGTCGCCGACCTGCCGGTTCTCCGCGACGTCGCGCAGCAGGCGGCGCATGATCTTGCCCGAACGCGTCTTCGGCAGCTCCGGGACGACCATGATCTGCCGCGGCTTCGCGATCGGCCCGATCTCCTTCGCGACGTGGTTGCGCAGCTCCTGGACAGCGGCGTCGCCGCCGTCGCTCGCGCTGCCGCGCAGGATCACGAACGCCACGATGCCCTGCCCGGTGGTCGGGTCGGTCGCGCCGACGACGGCGGCCTCGGCGACCGTCGGGTGCGAGACGAGCGCCGACTCGACCTCGGTGGTCGAGATCCGGTGCCCAGACACGTTCATGACGTCGTCGACCCGGCCCAGCAGCCAGATGTCACCGTCGGCGTCGTACTTCGCGCCGTCACCGGCGAAGTAGAAGCCCTGCTCGGCGAAGCGCGACCAGTACGTCTCCTTGTAGCGCTCGTTGTCGCCCCAGATGCCGCGCAGCATGCCCGGCCACGGCTTGTCGAGCACCAGGTACCCACCGCCGCCGTGAGGGACCTCGACGCCCTGGTCGTCGACGACCTTCGCCGAGATGCCCGGCAGCGCGCGCTGCGCCGAACCCGGCTTCGCCGCGGTGACGCCCGGCAGCGGCGAGATCATGATCGCCCCGGTTTCGGTCTGCCACCAGGTGTCCACGACGGGCGTACGGTTCGCGCCGATGGTCTCCCGGTACCAGATCCACGCCTCCGGGTTGATCGGCTCGCCGACGCTGCCGAGCACGCGCAGCGAGGAGAGGTCGTACTTCTCCGGGATCTCCGCGCCCCACTTCATGAACGTGCGGATCAGCGTCGGGGCGGTGTAGTAGAGGGAGACCTTGTACTTCTGGACGATCTCCCAGTGCCGCCCCTCGTGCGGGGTGTTCGGCGTGCCCTCGTAGACGACCTGGGTGGCGCGGTTGGCCAGCGGCCCGTACACGATGTAGGTGTGCCCGGTGACCCAGCCGATGTCGGCGGTGCACCAGTAGACGTCCTCGCCCGCCTTGTGGTCGAAGACGTTGTGGTGGGTGTAGGCGGCCTGTGTCAGGTAGCCGCCCGAGGTGTGCAGGATGCCCTTCGGCCGCCCGGTGGTGCCCGAGGTGTAGAGGATGAACAGCGGGTGCTCGGCGTCGAATGCCTCGGGGGTGTGCTCGGCGGACTGGCCGTCGACCAGGTCGTGCCACCAGACGTCGCGGCCCTCGGCCATCGGCACCTCGTCACCGGTGCGCCGGATGACGATGACCTTCTCGACCGACTCCGCGCCGTCGAGCGCTTCGTCCACGTTGGTCTTCATCGCCACGGCCTTGCCGCGGCGGTACTGCCCGTCCGAGGTGATGACGACCTTCGCCGCCGCGTCGTCCACGCGTGACCGCAGCGCCGTCGGCGAGAAGCCGCCGAACACGACGCTGTGCAGCGCGCCGATCCGCGCGCAGGCGAGCATCGCGAAGATCGCCTCGGGGATCATCGGCAGCTGGATGGCGACCCGGTCGTTCGCGCCGACGCCGAGGGAGGTCAGGGCGTTGGCGGCCTTCGAGACCTCGTCCTTCAGCTGGGCGTACGTGATGTCCCGGGTGTCGCCCGGCTCGCCGACCCAGTGGATCGCGACCTGGTCGCCGTACCCGTCGGCGACGTGCCGGTCGGCGCAGTTGTAGGCGACGTTGAGCTTCCCGCCGACGAACCACTTCGCGAACGGGGCGTCGCTCCAGTCGAGGACCTGGGTCCACTTCGTGTCCCAATGCAGCCGTTCCGCCTGCTTCGCCCAGAACTGCTCGCGATCGGCGTCGCCATCGGCGTACAGCTCGGCTTTCGCGTTGGCCTGCGCGGAGAAATCCTCGCTGGGCGGGAAAGTACGGCTTTCGGTGAGCAGGTTGTCCAGTGCTGGGGACTGCTCGGTCATGGTGCAAGGCCTCCTGTTGTGCGAACCCGCGGCTCACGGCACGCTAGCGACGTTAGTGCGTGATGTAAAAGGATGCGTCCAGTTGCCCCACTGCTGGGGCAACACGGCCGGACCAGTGATCGTTCAGGTCCGGTAAGTGGCCATGGAAGAATGTTCACTTCGAAGCGTATCGAAGACCACTTCGCCGTTGCTTATGCTCTCGTGAACGATTCGGAAGGGCAGGGCGATGGCCGAAGAGCGGGAAGAGCTCACCTGGGAGTTGTTCGGTTCGGCCAGCAGAGAGCTGGCGCAGACGATCGCGGACGACGGGTTCGAGCCGGATCTGATCCTGTCCATCGCGCGCGGTGGGCTGTTCGTGGCCGGTGCGCTCGGGTACGCGCTGGACGTGAAGAACCTGCACGTCATGAACGTCGAGTTCTACACGGGCGTCGACCAACGTCTCGACCTCCCCGTCATGCTGCCGCCGGTGCCGAACGTCGTGGACCTGACGCGGAAGAAGGTCCTGGTCGCCGACGACGTGGCCGACACCGGCGCGACGCTGAAGCTCGTCCGCGACTTCTGCGCGGACCACGTCGCCGAGGTGCGTTGCGCGGTCGTCTACGAGAAGCCGCGGTCCGAGGTCAAATGCGAGTACGTCTGGCGGCACACCGACCGCTGGATCAACTTCCCGTGGTCGGTGCAGGCGCCGGTCGTGCGGCGAGTCGGGCAGGTGCTGGACGCATGAGCGAAGCTTGCGAGCGAATCATGGACATCGCATGAGTGATCCGTTGCGGCCGTTGCTCGACCTCGAAGGGGTCGCGGAAGCGGCGAAGTCCGCGCAGGACGCGGTGTTCGCGGTGCACCGGCTGCCCGCGAACCTGCGTGGTGGCGCCGAAACCGCCGCCGAGGCGTCCGTGCGCGCGGCCAGGGCGTCGGCGGGGATCGACGGCGCGAACCCCGAACTGCCCGCAGACGGCGCGGTCGCGGATCCGGCGCTGGCCGGGGCGCTGCGGGTCGCCGAGGCGCTGGAGCCGATCCTGCCCACCTGGCGCCGCGCGCCGCTACAGGCGCTGGCGCGGCTGCACGTCCTCGCCGCGGCCGATCTGGTGACCGACCCCGACGCGCTCGGCCGTCCCCGCACCGGCGGGCCCCGGCTGGAGCTGCTCGCCCAGCTCGTCACCGGGTCGACGTCGGTGCCGGGGCCGGTCCTGACCGCCGTCGTGCACGGGGAACTGCTGGCGCTACGGCCCTTCGGCACCGCGGACGGTGTCGTGGCGCGGGCGGCCGCGCGGCTGTCGATGATCGCGACCGGGCTCGACCCGAAGGCGCTGACCGTGCCCGAGGTGGCGTACTTCCGGCGGGTGCCGAAGTACCTGGAACTGGCCGAAGGATTCGCGGGCGGCACGCCCGAGGGCGTTCGCGCGTGGCTGTTGTTCTCGTGCGAGGCGTTCGAAGCGGGCGCGCGGGAGGCCAAGAGCATCTCGGCGGCCGCGGGCTGATTCCCTTACGCCAGAACGGCGTCCAGAAGGCCGGGGAAGCGGGAATGGACGTCGTCGCGGCGTAGCTCGACCCACCGGGTGCGGCCGTTGACGAACGTCGTGGTCAACCCGGCTTCGCGCAGGATCCGCCAGTGGTGCGACAGCGTCGGCGCGGTGATGTCGACGTCGTACTCGTCGACACTGCACGGGCGAGGTTCGTCTTCCTTAGCGAGCGTGCGGACCAGTGCGAGACGCACGGGGTCGGCCAAAGCCTGAAGCACCGTCACGATCTCGATGGCGTCGGCGGCCGGCTGCGGCAGCGTGCGGGTCACGCGTTCTCCCGGATCGATAGATGGTTTGACAACAATCGAATAGTAACTCCATCATGACCTCATGACGATTCGACAGTCATCAAAGGATCGTCTCGGACTGGGGTCCCTCATCGCGCTCGCCGTGGGGACGTTCACGCTCGGGACGGACGCGATGGTCCTCAATGGACTGCTCCCGACGATCGCCACCGATCTGCACGTCTCCGAATCCGGCGCGGGCCAGCTCACCACGGTCTTCGCGCTGACGTATGCGATCTCCTCGCCGCTGATCGCCGCGTTCACCGGCGGCTGGGACCGCCGGATCCTGCTGGCGGGCGGGCTTGGGCTGTTCACCGTCGGCATGGCGGGGCAGGCGCTGGGGACGACGTTCGCGGTCGTCGCCGTCGCCCGCGCGCTCGCCGCGATCGGCGCCGCGGCGTTCCAGGCGAACGCCTACGCACTGGCCGGCGCGCTGTCCTCGGACGAACGGCGCGGCAGGGCATTGGCGACCGTCGCGGCGGGGATGAGCGTGTCGACGGTGCTCGGCGTCCCGATCGGTGTCCTCGCCGGGCACTGGATCGGCTGGCGCGCGGTGATGTGGGCGATCGCGGCGATCGGCGTCGCCGTGGCGGCGTATCTGCCGTTCCTGCCCGCCGTCCGGATCCCGGCGGCGAACCTGCGGACCCGGCTCGCGGTGGTGGCCCGGCCGCCGGTGGCGCGGGTGCTGCTGGTGACGGTCGTCGGCATGCTCGCCGGCGTCACCGTGTTCGTGTACCTCCCGGTGCTGGTGGAACCCGTCGCGACCGGTGTGACGCTGTCGTGGGTGCTCGTTGCTGCCGGAGCCGGACAGGTCATCGGAACGACCATCGCCGGGCGCTGGACCGACCGTTTCGGCTCCCGGCGGGTACTGGTGTGGGCGCTGGCCGGGACCGCGGTGGTGCTGGCGGCGATGGATGTCGCCGTGCTCGCGCTGCCCGCGTTGTTCGTCGCGGTGCTGGCGAGCGGGACCTTCGGCGGGATGCTCATGGTTCCGCAGCAGCACCGGCTGTTCTCGATCGCACCGGACGCGTCCACCGTGGCACTCGGGCTGAACGGTTCGGCGATCTACGTCGGCATCGCGCTCGGCTCGGCGCTGGGCGGGACGGTGCTGGCCGGTGCCGGGGCCGGCTGGCTCGGGCCGGTGGGCGCGGCGGCGGCCGTGGCCGCGCTGGTACTGGCCACGGCCCGCCGGCGTGCGGCACCGGTTGCGATACCCGAGCCCGTCAGCCCACGGTGATCTCGGGCTGGTCGTTCGTCCGCCCGAACAGCCTTCGTACCTTTGCTTCAGCGCCGGCAAGCCGGTGATGAATGGCGGGGAGGCGGTACTCGGGGTAAGCCGCCCTGGCCTTGCGCAGGTGCTCGCCCGCTCGGCGCAACAACTTCAGCGCCTTGTCGAGGGTGATGTCCCGACATCTCAAACCCACCCGGAGCAACAGCAGGTCGGCGCGGGCGGACACCAGTCGTGAGGCGGCCAACCGCGTTGTGGTGGCGCGGATGGCATCGATCTCGGTGCGCACGTCCCCGAGTTCTTCGATAATCCAGTCAGGGGGCTGGCTGTCGCCGCCAGGCTCATGGACGACGGCCGACAGCCACTCCTCGGTCCGGACCGTTCGCGCCAAGGTCGAGTCCAGCCGGTAGATCGCGGTTTCGAACAGGTAATCCAGCTCGGCGTCGAGAGGACTGTCCGTCATCAGTTCGCCTCCTCGTGTCGAAGCCTGAGCGTTTCCTTGAGCGTGGCGCGCGCCCGGGCCGCCGACGCGCGGACCGCGGCCGGGGTGGTCGACAGTCCGGTGGCGATCTCCTGATGGGAGAAACCATCAATGCGCCAGGCGAGCACCATGCGCTGCTGAAAGGGCAACAAGGTCAGCAACTCCCAGAGAAGCCCGGCGGCCTCCGCCTGTACCGCGAAGTCGTCCGGTGCCACCAGCATCGGCCTGTCGGGCACGGTGCCGGTCACGATTTCCCGATGTCGCAAGGGGAAGTGGCGCTGGTACTTTCGGGTGGCCACCGACCATACCCAGCACTCCGGCCTGGCTACGGCGTCCCACGACTCGTAGAGATCGAGCAGGACTTCCTGCGCGACGTCCTCCGCGTCGGCGGGAGACGCACCGAGCCGGATGACGAACCCCACCAGCCGCTCGGTGTGGGCGCGGCAGAAATCGCTGAACTCGCGGTACCCGTGTCTGTTCGATCCGTCATCGGTGCTCACGGCTCTCCCGCGGGTGCTCCACGAGCGTCCGGCCGTCCGGCTCCACGCCGGTCAACCGGCCGCCTTCCGGTAGACCATCGGATATTCGCGCCCACAGGGCGTACCGCCGTTCGCGGCGTCGTTCCCGCCGCGACTCGACGAGTACCTTCGTGCCGAGCAGAGCCAATGCGATCAGCACCCCGGCGATCCACCACGCCATATCGTCTCCTCACCAGAACCGTTGACGGTCGCCGGTAAGTGCCGTGATGACGCGGGATCGTGACTAACCGCAGGTCAGTCGGCTACGGGGGCGAGCCGCGCCGACCACTTCTCCTCGATGCGCCCGAAACGCCAGACCGCGAGCGCGACCAGCCATGTCACGACGAACAGGCCGACGACGGCGAACCCGACGTAGTTCAGGTCGAGCCCGGCGATCGCGGCGAGCGGTCCGGAGGTGATGCCGAGCTTCTCGGTGAGGATCGAGACCAGCTCGATGGTGCCGATGATCAGCGCGACGGCGACCGACAACGCGGTCACCGTGATGTTGTAGTAGATCTTGCGGACCGGTTTCGCGAGCGCCCAGCCGTAGGCGTAGTTCATGAAGAACCCGTCGAGCGCGTCGAACAGGCTCATGCCGGCGGCGAACAGCACCGGCAGGACCAGGATCGCGTACCAGGGCAGGGAAAACGTCGCCGCGCCCGCCGCGAGCACGAGCAGCGCGACCTCGGTCGCGGTGTCGAAACCGAGTCCGAAAAGGACACCGACGGGGTAGATGTGCCACGGTTTGCGCACGGCCTTCGTCGCGCCCTTGAGCAGCCGGTTCATGATGCCGCGGTTGTCGAGCTGCCGTTCGAGCGCGGCTTCGTCGAGCTCGCCGCCGCGCAGTTTCCGGAACACCTTCACGATCCCGGCCAGCACCACGAGGTTCATGATCGCGATGAGGTACAGGAACACCCCGGACACCGATGTCCCGATCAAACCGGTGGCCTGGTGCAACGTCGACGAGTCGTCCTCGACCTGACCGGCGAGCGCGCGTACGCCGAGCGAAAGCAACAGGCACAACGCGAAGACGATCGTCGAATGCCCCAGGGAAAACCAGAAACCGACCGAAAGCGGACGTTTGCCGTCGGCCATCAGTTTCCGCGTCGTGTTGTCGATGGCCGCGATGTGGTCGGCGTCGAACGCGTGCCGCATGCCGAGGGTGAACGCGGTGACGCCGAGGCCGATCCCGAACACCCCGGAGGCGCCGAGATCGTAGTGCCGCGGAGCTACGAACAGCGCCAGCACGCCCCACCCGAAGAGGTTGAGCAGCAGGACGAAACCGGCCATTCCGGCTACGGACATCCTTTCGCGGCGCGAAAGTCCGCGCCGCGAAAGGGAAGTCTCGTTACCTCCGGTGGTCGGTACCGCGGTCATCGCCACCTCGCCTCTCGTCACGCAATATCTGAGAGGTTAGGCAGATGAAAAGGTGAACCGCAATACGCCGAGCTAGCTCGCCCGCACCCGCAACCGGTCCAGTGCCTTACGGACGTGCCCGCCGGACGCCTCCAGCGCCTCGGCCGAGGCGTGGACGTCCTGGCCGGACAGCAAGTGCACGAGTGCGGTCTTCAGGTCCCCGCCCGACTCGGTCAGCGCGTCCGAACAGTCCGCCATGGTCATGCCGGTGGCTTCCTGCAGGATCCGGATCGTCCGGCCGCGCAGCTTCGCGTTGGTCGCCCGCACGCTCACCATCAGGTTCGAGTACGTCCGCCCGAGTTTGATCATCGTCGCGGTGGAGAAGGCGGTCAGGATGATCTTCTGCGCCGTCCCCGCCTTCATCCGCGTCGAACCGGCGATGACCTCCGGGCCGGTGTCGACGGCGATGAGCACGTCCACGCCGGCCGGGGTCGCGGCGGCGGGATTCCCCGACACGAGCGCGGTGTGCGCGCCCTTGTGGCTCGACGCCTCCAACGCGCCGAGCACGTACGGCGTCCGGCCCGACGCCGTCAGGCCGAGCACGAAGTCGCCGGGCTCGACCGCCTCGGCCAACTCGGCCGCGCCGGTCTCTTTGTCGTCTTCGGCGTTCTCGACGGCGTGCCGTAGTGCCCGCGGCCCGCCGGCGTGGTGTGCGATGAACCAGTCCTCCGGCACGTTGAACGTCGGCACCAGCTCGGCCGCGTCGAGCGTGGCCAGCCTGCCGGACGTACCCGCACCGACGTAGTGCACGCGGTGCCCGGAACGCAGCGCTTCCACGGCGTAGTCCACCGCGCGGGCCAGTCGCGGCAGAACCGCCGCGACCGCGTCGGGCACCCGGCGGTCCTCGGCGTTGATCGCGCCGAGGATCGCCATGGTGGGCATCAGGTCGATGTCGGTGGTACGGGGATTGCGCTTTTCCGTTGGCGAATCGACGTGCACCACCTGACGTGGGACGGTCATCATGCGCCTCACTACTCTTTTTTCAGAGCGCTGTGCGCTCATTTGCCGGTTTCCCGCGGGCGGCGCCGTCCGTCGGGGCGTACCCCGAGCCGGTGCGAGCCAACCGCGTCCCTGGTCGCGTCCAACGCGCTGACCGAGGCTTCCATGTGCCGCTGCGCGACACCGATGAACAGGCAGTCGATGACGGTGAGCTGGGCGATCCTGCTCGCCGTGGCACCGGAGCGGAACGTGGTCTCGCGCGCGGCCGTGGTGAGCACGTGATCGGCGACCTCGGTGATCGGGGACCGCGGGAAGTTGGTCACCGCGACCGTGATCGCGCCGTGCTCACGGGCCACCCGCAGCGCCTCGACCGTGTCGGTGGTCGCGCCGGTGTGCGAGATACCCACCGCGACGTCACCGGGCGACAGCACGGCGGCGGAGGTGAGCATGATGTGCGTGTCGGACCAGGCGAAGCTGACCCGGCCGATGCGGTGCAGTTTCTGCTGCAGGTCCGCGGCGACGAACGCGCTCGCGCCCACGCCGTAGACGTCGACGCGGTTCGCCCCGGCCACCAGATCGATGACCTGCTGCAGCGTGGCCACCTCGAGCTGGTCCGCGGTCTCCTCCACGGCCCGCGCGTCGGCGAAGCTGACCTTGCCGATCACCGCGGCGAGGTCGTCGTTCGGGCCGATCTCCCCACCGAGGTTACGAGTCGTGCGGGCCTCGGTGCGCGCGGTGTCCGCGGCCAGCGCGATCCTTAACTGAGGGTAACCTCCGACGCCGACCGCTTTGCAGAACCGGGTGACGGTGGTTTCACTGGTGCTCGCCGCGAGCGCGACCTCGGTGATGCTGCGTCGCGCGACGGCGGCAGGGTCGTCGAGCACGACCTTCGCGACGCGTTGCTCGGCTCTGGCGAGCCCAGGGAGCAGCGACCGGATCCGCACCAGCGGGCTGGCGTCCGCGTCGCGCGCGGTCACCTGAACCGGGGCGACGTCGGACGGTGCTGCCACGATTACGGATTCGGCATCGCCGACCGTAGGAAATTTACTAACCGTTGGCATTTGCGACAAGGCTACCCACACCCTTCGGCAGGATCGCAACCCCACCCGCTTCTGCGGATGCAATTACGATTAATCGTTGACCAGAAAGTCGCTAACCAGGTCGACCTTGTTAACGAGCTCCAGCTAACGACTTGGCAACTTAGTGTCGCGGTGCAAGCGGCAAATTCCCGGTAAACGGGCCAGGTTGCTCGGCGCTCGGCGACCGGCCGGTCACCGAGCGCTCAACTGCCACCCCGAAGCGGAGAACGCGGCCGGATTCCGCTCACCGTCAAGAAGTACGCGGCCTCGTTCAGTGACTTTCACACCATCGACGGAAACACCGCGTCCCGTGTAATTCGCGTCCGTCGTGTAACGCCAGCGGACGGTCAGCCGGGGACTCCAGGGCAGATCCGCGCTCACTCGCCACCACGCACGGTGACCGTGTCCGGACAGTGCCGGAACGTCACCGTCCGGTGCGCCCCGGCCGTCCGCACACACTGGGACCGGCTGCCACGTCACGCCGTCCGTGCTGGCTTCCAGCGCGAGCGGATCGGCAGGGCCCTCGGTGTCGACGAACGCGTCGAATGTCACCCGCACGGGCCCACCACGGGTGTCCAGGGCAGGGCTGGTCAGTGTGGCTGTACTGGAGTTTCCGACGTCGCTGTACCAGGCGTCGCGGCCTGCGGCCGGACGGACGGCCATCGCCTTCGCCAACGACGTCGCCCAGACCTGGCGCGCCGGGTTGATCGTGCCCCAGTTGCGCGTCGGGTGGACGCGGTTGGTCAGCAGCAGCGCGAACGAGCGGGATTCCGGGTCGATCACGAGCGTCGTCCCGGTGTAGCCGGTGTGACCCGCTGTGACCGGTGACGACAATGCGCCCATGTACCAGGGCTGGTCGAGTTCGAAACCCAACCCGTGCGCGTCGTCAGGGAATTGCCGGTTGTAGTTCGTCAGCATCGCCTTGACGGTGTCCTGGCGCAGGATCCGGTGCCCCCGGTAGCTGCCGCCGTTGAGGATTGCCTGGCACAGCACGGCCATGTCACCGGCGGTCGAGAACACTCCGGCGTGCCCGGAGACGCCACCGAGTGACCACGCGTTCTCGTCGTGGACCTGGCCGCGGACGAGGCCGCGGGGCGGCGTCGACTCGTACTCGGTCGCCGCGATCCGGCCCAGTTTCGACGCGGGCGGGTTGTACCCGGTGTCGCTCATGCCGAGCGGCTCGGTGATCCGGTCCCGCACCACCTGGTCGAGGCTCGCCCCGGTCAGCTTCTCGACGAGGAAACCGAGCGTCATCAGATTGATGTCGGAGTAGAGGTAGGCGGTGCCCGGCGGGTTCTTCAGCTTGCTGTCCAGCACGGCCTTGCGGCGAGACGGGATGTCCGGGTACCCCGACCACAGCGGTGGCTGGGGATCGGCGTCGAACCCCGAGGTGTGCGTGAGCAACTGCTGGACGGTGACCGTTTCCTTGCCGTTGACGGCGAATTCGGGCAGGTACCGCGCCACCGGGGTGTCCAGCTCGACCTTCCCCTGCTCGACGAGCTGCAGCACGGCGATCGACGTGAACAGCTTCGAGATCGACGCCATGTCGAAGATCGTGTCGTTCCGCATCGGGACCTGCTGGTCGGGCGGCAGCTCCGTGCCTTTCGCGTCGGCGTAGCGCAGCGCGCCGCCGACGGCGTACTTGTCCACGACGACGCCGTTGTGCGCGAGAAGTCCCACCGCTCCGGAGAAGTGCGGATGGCCGGACGTGTCCGGCTTCGTCCAGTTCGCCACGAACTGCTCGGCCGCCTTGATCGGCGCCGGGTCGAGGCCGACGTCGGCTGGGGCGCCTGCCCGCAGGGTCGTCCACGGGGGCGCGAATCCGTGCTGGGGACGGTCGAACCGGCCGGTGGCCGCTCCCTCGTGTCCGGTGATGGCGTTCGCTCCCGCTGTACTCGACGTTGTTGCCATGACCAGCACACAAGCGGCCACGATCACGAACTTCCTAGCACGCATCTCGGTCCCCCTCAGCGGTAGAGCAGGTGACGCCGTCGCTTGCGGTCGAACTCGGCCAGCTCGGCTCGCCAGGACGCGGTGATCTCGTCGACGCCGGCGCCGGCGTCGACCTTGGTCCGTAGACGGTCCGAACCGGACAGCAGGTCGATGTAGTGATCGGGCCGCCAGCCGAACTTGTCCGGATGCAGCGCCCTTGCCGTGACGAACATGGCCACCGCCGTGCGGATCGCGTCGAACTCGCGCGAGTCGGTGACGGTCAGCTGCACTCCGCCGCAGGTCTGGTTGACGAACTTCCCGAATGTCGGGACGAAGTACGTCTCCCGGAAGCGGACACCGGGCAGCCCCAGCGAAGCCAGCTTCTCCCGCCAGCGCCAGTCGAGCCCCGGCGCGCCGAGGATTTCGAACGGCCTTGTCGTGCCGCGGCCTTCGGAGAACACGGTGCCCTCGAACATCCCGGTGCCGGGGTAGACGAGCGCGGTGTCCGGGGTCGGCATGTTGGGGCTCGGCGGCACCCAGTCCAGGCCGGTCCGCGCGAACACCGCGTCGCGTCGCCAGCCGCGGACCTCGACGACCTCGAGTTCGCCCGGTTTCACGCCTTCGCCGGGCAGGAACTCCGCGGCGAAGAACCGGGCGAGTTCACCGACGGTCATCCCGTGCTGCTGAGCGATCGGCTTCCGGCCGACGCCGGAGGCGAACTTCGGGTCGAGAACCGGACCGGAAACCTTGCCCCCCAACGGATTCGGCCGATCCAGTACGAGGAGCGCGGCGCCAACGCGGGCGGCGGCGACCTGCGCGGTGTAGAGCGACCAGATGTAGGTGTAGAAGCGCGCGCCGACGTCCGCGATGTCGAACACCACGGTGTCCACGCCCGCCTTGGTGAACATCCCAGCGAGCTTCGCGGCGTCGACGCCGTACGCGTCGTACACCGGTATTCCCGTGCGCGGATCGGTGTAGTCGCCCTCGGAACCGCCGGCCTGAGCGCTGCCACGGAACCCGTGCTCGGGCCCGAACGCGGCCACCGGCCGGATCCCGGCGGCGACCATCGAGTCGACGATGTGCTCGCCGCCCGCCAGCACCCCGGTCGGATTGGACAGCACCCCGACCCGTCGTCCGGCCAGCCGCCGCCAGCCCTGCGCGGCCAGTACCTCCGCGCCGGTGCGAAGCAAGGGACCTTTGCTCTCGCTTTCGGCCTCGGACGGGAGCGAGGGACCTTTGCTCCCGTTTTCCGCCGCGCTCGCCGACGACGTCGCCGCCAGCGCGGGAACGGCGAGCGCGCCGGTGGCGAGGAAGTGACGCCGGTTCAGGTTCACCAGGTCAGTCCGTGCCCGAAGGGGTACTTCACGGTGTGCACGTCGGCACCCGCCGGGATGTCGACGGGCAGCTTCCCGCCCGGCTTCGTCTCGCCGAGGACGACCTTCGTCAACGCCTCCAGCGAGGGAGTGATGTAGCCGTACGTCGCCAGCCACGTCGGGATCGGGTTCGCGTACCCGGCGTCGTACGGGATCTGCGAAGCCACCGCGACGACCGGTTTGCCGGTAGCCGCCAGTGCCTGCAACAGGTTGCCCTGCAAGGGGAATCCGCCGAGGTTGTTGGTGAGCACGACGACCACGTCGACGTTCTTCGCCGCCGCGGCCGCCTGCGCGATCTGGTCTGCGGTCGGGGTCTGGCCGGTGGGCAGCGCGGTGGCCTTGGTGCCGTGCGCGGCGAACCTCGTCGCGAGGGTCTTCCCGGTGCTCTCGCCCCAGCCGGTGATCAACGCCGTCGACGGCTTCTGCTTGAGCGGCAGCACTCCCGCGTCGTTGGCGATCGCGGTGATCGACCGGTCGGCGATGTCCTGCGCGGTCGCCAGGTGCTCCGGCGTGCCGACCCGCGAGGTGACCTTCGCCGGGTTCACGAACGGCGAGAACATGATGCCGCGCTTGAACTTCAGCTTCAGGACGCGCAGGACGCTCTCGTCGACGCGCTGCTCGGTGAGTTCTCCGGAGCGGACCGCGGTCAGGACCGAGTTGATCGCGAGGTCGAGGTTCGCGGGCATGAGCAGCTGGTCGACGCCGGCCTTCAACGCCAGCACCGGGATCTCGGCGTCGCTGTGCCGTTCGCGGACCCCGTCCATCATCAGCGAGTCGGTGATGACGACGCCCTGGTAGCCAAGCTCGTCACGCAGTTTGCCGGTGAGGATCGGCTTCGACAGCGTCGCGGGTTCGCCGGACGGGTCCAGGCTCGGGAACTGGATGTGCGCGCTCATGATCGAATCGATGCCGGCCTTGATCGCGGCCTTGAACGGCGGTACGTCGGTCTCCCGCCACTGCTGTTCGGTGCGGTCGATCCGGGGCAGGCTGTGGTGGCTGTCCGTGGCGGCGTCGCCGTGGCCGGGGAAGTGCTTCGCGGTCGAGGAGACCGTCTCCGTGGGCCAGCCGGAATCCTGAAAACCCTTCACTTCGGCGGCGACGAACTGGCTCGCCAGGTCGGGCCGCCCGGAGAAGGAGCGCACGCCGATGACCGGGTTCGCCGGGTTCGAGTTGACGTCGGCGTCCGGGGCGTAGTCCTGGTTGATGCCGACCGCCCGCAGTTCGTGGCCGAGGATCGTCGCGGCGGCGGTGGCCTTGTCCGTGCTGCGCCCGGCGGAGATGGCCATCGCGTTCGGGAATTCCGTCGCGGGGGACCCCATCCGGGTGACCGTGCCGCCCTCTTGGTCGGTCCCGATCTGGAGTGGGATGTGGGCGCCACTGCTCAACGCCGCCCATTGCACGCCGTTGGACAGCTTCGCGACCTGGACGGGGTCGTCGAAGTTGTCGTGCGAGTCGTTGTTGAAGTAGATGACGCCGCCGAGGTGGTACCGCTGCACGACCTGCGCGGGGGTGTCGACGCCGAAGTCGGTGCGGTTCTGCGGGTTGACCTCGTCGGCGGACTTCCCGTTCACCCACGTGACGAACAACTGCCCGACCTTCTCCGCGAGGCTCATCCCGCGCAGCGTCTGCCGGGCTGCCGCCGTCGCCTGCGCGTCGGCGCTCACCTGCGGTGCCGCTGTCGCCGTGCCCGCGATGCCGAAGGCAAGGACGCCCGCGAGGGGCAGGGCGAGTGCATGCAGCCTCCGGAAACGGTTGTGCACGGTGCGGGTCTTCACTACGAGCCTCCCAGTGTTCGGGCACGCCGGGCGGAAAAATTCACCCAGGTGCGCCAGTAATCGGGAAGCTACCCACCGAGCCGGAGGTTGTCCATCAGCCATGCGCACGAACGGAAGCCTCGATGCCATAACGGCCCCGAACGGTCCACTCGCACCACCAACACCCCAAGACAACGCAAGAACAGCCCACTCCCAGACCCCAGAAGGACGACCACTCCGGGGGCACATCGAAGATCGTGACTCCAGGAAGGTGACCACGCTGGGTCGGCAACCGACCGCACCGTGGGGGTGTGGGGGCTCGGCCCCCACATATGAAAAGGGACCGTGGGAGTAGGTCGAAGACCTACGAACAAGGTCCTCTGAACCCTACGAACACGGTCCCTCTCGCGCGGGCTACTCGGGCGACCAAGCGTGCAACTCTGGTCGTACCTACATGGACTCGGCGTGTGGCGTCCCACTACGCAGTCCCTAGACGACGAGCCTCCCGCGGCGCGCTGCGCGTGGGTACCCGGAGTCCGCGCACGGAGATTTGCCGGGGTGGAACAGGCTTCTCTTCTACCTGCTCCCTGGCCGACCAAACGTCCGCACCTACTTTCTACGCCGTGCGAGCGGTCACTTCAAGTGCGCGTATGGGTGCACCGGTACAGAGGCTCGATCTGGTGACATCGGCACGCTCGGCGACGGACAATTCCGGGCTGGGCTGGGAAAAGCCGGAGCCCGGGCCGCCGTGTGGGTGTTACCGGGCGGTCACTTGGACCGTCGGCGACGACTGAGCCCGTACCAGGTCGCTCCGGCCGCCACGGCGCCGACGCCGAACCCCAGCGCCACCAGCCCGGCGGACCGGGACGGAATCCGGCTTCGCAGCGACATCGGCCGTTCGAAGGTGAGCACCGGCCAGTCCCGCTCGGCCGCTTCGCGGCGCAAGAGCTTGTCGGGATTGACCGCGTGGGGATGACCCACGACTTCGAGCAGCGGGATGTCCGTGCTCGAGTCGGTGTAGGCGAAGCACTCGGCGAGGTTGTACCCGTACGTCGTCGCGAGCTGCTTCGCGGCGACGGCCTTGTTCTCGCCGTAGCAGTAGAAGTCGACTTCGCCGGAGTAGCAGCCGTCGACGATCTGCATCCGGGTGGCGACGCTTCGGGTCGCACCGAGCATCTCGGCGACCGGCGCGACGACCTCCTCGCCGGTCGCCGAAAGCACGATGACGTCGTGGCCGTCCGCGCGGTGCTTGGCGATCAGCTCCGTCGCCTCGACGTAGACGAGCGGGTCGACGACGTCGTGCAGTGTTTCGCGGACGATCGCCGACACCTGGGCGACGTCCCAGCCCGCGCAGAGCGCCGAGACCTCCGCGCGCATGCGCTCGGTCTTGTCCTCGTCGGCGCCGGCCAGTGAGAACACGAGCTGCGCGTAGGCGCTTCGCAACGCGGCGCGACGATTGATCAATCCCTCTCTGAGTAATGGTTTGCTGAACGCCAACGCACTCGACGAGGCGATGATCGTCTTGTCCAGATCGAAGAACGCGGCGACGGCGTTTTCCGTTGGGGTGGCAGGCGTCGGCGCACTGCTGCTGGGTTCGGGCACCTTGCCAGGATAGGAGAGTCCCGCCGGCAGGCCCGCGTTGATCGACAACATCGACGGTGTGTTGCCGGAAAATTCACGCCTGCGCGGCGCTTTCGGGGCGGTGCGCCGTTATCGAATTGTGGGTGCGGCTGAATGCGCCATCCGGCTGATGGCGGAGTTACAGTGAGAAAGCCCGGTGCGGAACCGGGCCGGTTCAGTCCGACCCCCCGGGGCTGAACCCCGCGGCCCCTGCCCCTCCCCCCTGGCAGGGGCCGCCCTCTTTTATTGCCTGCCAACGGAAGTTTCGACGAAGCGGGTCTCGCGCGCAGTCCGCCATTCGCCGTTGCGCACGGGCGGTGCGCATCCTGCCACAGAACGCCGACGAAACGTGGTGCCGAAGCCCGTTGCGGGCCAGGTTGTCCACAACACCCCGGTTGTCCACAGGAGAGGGTCGTCGGTGTTGTGCGCCGCCCGTGTCCGGGGCGACGGTGGAACTCCGGCCCGGTCACCCGGCCGGACGGCTCGACATCCAGCTCGATTTCAGGGGGAGAAACGCATGACCGAGGTACGCCCGCTCGTCGTCGCCACGGACGAGACCGTGCTCGAAGAAATACTGCGCGTCGCCGCGGTCGCCGGTTGCGAACCGGAATGCGCGCCGGATCTGGCGGCCGCCCGTGCGCGCTGGGCCCGTGCGCCACTCGTCGTTCTCGACCAGGCCGCCGTCCGGGCGGGGCCGGATCTTCCCCGCCGCGGGGGTGTCGTCCTGATCTGCAAGGGCGCGCCGGAGGGCGACGCGTGGCGGCATGCCTACAACTCCGGGGCCGATCGGATCATCGCGCTGCCCGACGAGGAATCGGCGCTCGCCGAGGCGTTCGCCGATGTCCTCGATGGACCCGCCGAGCGGGCCGGGCGGCTGATCGGTGTCATCGGCGGCAGCGGCGGCGCGGGCGCTTCGGTACTCGCCGGGGCGATCGCACTGGCGGCGGACGAGGATCCGGGCGGGGCGTTGCTCATCGACTGCGATCCGCTCGGCGGTGGCGTGGATCTGCTGCTCGGTTTGGAGAAGACGGAAGGCAGACGCTGGCCGGAGGTCCAGCTGACCGGGCGGGTGTCGTTGCCGGCACTGCTCGGTGACCTGCCCCAGCACCGGCACGACGGGGGTGGTCTCCCGGTGCTCTCGTGCGGGCGGGACGGGCCGGGGCCGTCGGCGGAGGCTCTCTCCGCGGTCCTCGCCGCCGGAAGACGCGCCGGTCGCACCGTGGTCTGTGACCTCCCCCGCGGCTTCGGTGAGGAAGAGGCCGTGGTGGTGGCCGACGCCGATCTCGTGGTGCTGGCCGTTCCGGTGGAAGCCCGTGCTTGCATGGCGGCGAAGCAGGTCATGCGCAGGCTCACCGCGTACACCGACCGGATCGGGATCGTCGCATGTGGACGGTCTCCGGTCGGATTCACCCCGCAGGAGACGGCGGCGTTGCTGGGGCCGCCCCTGCTGGCGTTCATGCCACCCGAGCGCGGCCTCGCGGTTGCCGTGGAGAACGGCGAATTCCGGCTGAAGAACCGGGGGCCGCTGGCCAAGACAGCAGAGGCCGTGCTGGCGGCGGCGCGGTGCGAGGGTGGGGTGGCGCCACGATGAGCACCGAGTTCGTCGACCGCGTACGCCATCGGCTCGCGGGCGGTCACCGGGTGGCCGATCCGGTGGCGGTGGCGCAAGCGGTGCGGGCCGAGGCGGGTGGTGCGCTGGGGCATGACGCTGTGCTCGACGCGGTCCGGCTCGCCCGTGACGAGTTCGTCGGCGCCGGTCCGCTCGCTCCGCTGCTGGAGGATCCCGCGACGACCGACGTCCTCGTGACGGCGCCGGACGAGGTGTGGGCCGACGGCCCCACCGGGCTGGTTCGCACCGAGATCCGGTTCGCCGACGAGGAAGCGGTGCGCAGGCTCGCCCAGCGTCTCGCGCTCACGGCGGGCCGCAGGCTCGACGACGCACAGCCCTATGTGGACGGCTGGCTGCCGGGCACGGGGCCGCACGGGCGGGTCCGGATGCACGCGATCCTGCCGCCGGTCGCGGTCAACGGGACGTGTCTGTCGCTGCGGGTGCTCCGGCCCGCCACTCACGATCTGGAGGCGTTGCGGGCACTGGGCGTCTTCGACGCGGCGGGTGCCGAGTTGCTGCGCCGGGTCGTTTCGCGACGGCTGGCGTTTCTCGTCACCGGCGGCACCGGGGCGGGTAAGACGACGCTGCTGGCCGCCTTGCTCGGCGCGGTGCCGCCCGGCGAGCGCATCGTGTGTGTCGAGGACGCGGGTGAGCTGCAGCCGGCGCATCCGCAGTTCGTCAGCCTCATCGCCCGTCCGCCCAATGTGGAGGGTGCGGGCGAGGTGAGCCTGCCCGAGCTGGTCCGCCAGGCCCTGCGCATGCGGCCCGACCGGCTGATCGTCGGTGAGGTCCGTGGTGCGGAGGTGTGTTCACTGCTCAACGCACTGAACACCGGGCACGACGGTGGCGCCTGCACGTTGCACGCCAATTCCCCGGCGGAGGTCCCGGCCCGCGTCGAGGCGCTGGCCGCGCTCGGCGGGCTCGGTCGTGAAGCCGTGCACAGCCAGCTGGTCGCGGCGATCCGGGTGGTCCTGCACATGCGGCGAGGCACCGGCGGCAGGCGCAGGCTGGCCGAGGTGGGTGTGCTGCGTGACGACCGCGGTCGCGCGAGGGTCCTGCCGGTGTGGCGGGCGGGGCGGTGGACCACCGATCGCCGCCTGCTCACTGATCTCGGCGCGCCTTCCGAGCTGGGCGGGGCGATCGCGTGCTGAGCCTCTTGATTCTCCAGTTTTCGTTGGCAGTCAAAGAAATCATGCTCGCGTTTCTGCCGAGGCCACGCCTTTCCGGCTGGGCGGTGCGACGATGACCGCGGCATGGGGCCTGATCTTCGCGGGAGCGGGGTCGCTGTGCTGGCCGTCGGCTTCTTCGCGGCCGCGGATCGCACGTCGCCGAACCCGGAGCCGGCGCGTTCGCCTGCCCCGGGTGTGGCACCGCTGGAAGTGGTTGCTGCTCGCGGTCGTCGTCGCTCCGGTGGCAGGGCCAGGAGGTGCGGTCGCCGCCGGGTTGCTCACGCTGGCTTTCCGGCAGGAATGGCGTGACCGACGCCGGAGCACCGCTGCCGTGGTTTCCGGCGAGCGCATGGCGACGGTCATGCGGACGATGGTCGCGGAACTCCGTGCGGGCGCGCATCCGGTGTCGGCCGCGGAAGCGACCGCCGAGGTCGTGCCCGAACTCGCCGGGGAACTTCGCGCACTGGCTTCCTCTGCCAGGCTCGACGGCGAGCTGCGCTCGGCTTCGCTGCCCGAACTGGCCGATGTCTGGGCGCTGGCACGGAAATACGGCCTGCCGATGGCGGTCGTGCTCGACGCGGCACGCCGGGACGTCGAGGCGGGACTTTCGTTCGCGCGGCGGTTGCGCGCCAAGATGGCGGGGCCGAGGGCCAGCGCGGCGGTGCTCACCGGGCTCCCCGCGGTGTGCGTGGTGCTCGGCCAGTCGATGGGTGCGGACCCCCTGCATGTGCTGACCGCGACGGTGCCGGGCCAGCTTCTCCTGATCGCCGGCTGCGCGTTGATCTGGGCGGGCACCTCGTGGTGCCGTGCCCTGCTCGGCAAGGCGGGATTCCGATGAGCCCGCCCGTGACCGGGGCGGGGCTGATCCTTCTCGCCGGGGCGCTCGCGCTCTGGCCCGGTCACGCGTACGGACTCCAGTCGGCGGGAGTGGCCACGGCGAGGCCGGGCGGACAGCCGCGTCACCGCATCAGGCTGATCCTCCATGCGGTGGCGGCCATGGCGGCCGGAGCCTCGGTGACGGCCTTGCTCGGCGGTGCCGCCGGGTTCGGGATCGGCGCCGCGGTCGCGGCGGGGAGCTGGTGGCTCCTGCGCAGGGAACCGCGGCGGGCCGGACGGGAAGACGGCATGGCCGAGCGGCTTCGAGCCGCGGCGACGCTCGATCTGCTCGCGGCCGGTCTGCGGACCGGGCTGCCAGTACCGGTCGCGCTGGAGGCCGTGTCCGGGAGAGCGCCGCCGGGATCAGCGGACGCGTTGCGGTCCACGGCCGGCCTCCTCGCGCTGGGGGCCGAGCCCGCCGAAGCCTGGGCGGCCGTGCGGACGGCGCCTGGTTTGGGCGAGCTCGCCGCCGCCGCGATCCGGACGGCGCGTGCCGGGACGGCCCTCGCTTCGGCAGCCGCCGAGCTTGCCCAACGGCTCCGCGACGGCCTTGGCGCCGAGGCGGAGGAGCGGGCCGAGCGCGCGGGTGTCGTACTGGCGCTTCCGGTCGGCCTCTGTTTCCTGCCCGCGTTCTTCTGCCTCGGTGTGGTGCCGGTCGTGCTCGGCCTCGCCGCCAGGCTCGGCGGCGCGCTCTAACCATCCACAATGGACAGAAAGGTATCCTGATGCGTTACTTCTCCCGGTTCCGCCGTTCCGACACCGGAACCACCACGGCCGAGTACGCCATCGGCACGGTCGCGGCGGCGGCGTTCGCCGCTGTTCTCTACGGTCTGCTGACCGGGCAATCGGTGTTCGCGCTTTTGGGCGGCCTCGTCCAGCGGGCACTGACCGTGGCTTTCTGATGGACGTCGGCATCCGGCGTGCGGGCGATCGCGGTTACGTCACCGTGGAGTCGGCGATCGGTCTCGGCGGGCTGACCATCGTGCTCGCCTGCCTCCTCGCCGGGATCGGCACGGTGTCCGGTCAGCTGCGCTGTACCGACGCCGCGAGGGAAGCGGCCAGACTCCTCGCCAGAGGCCAGCCCGCCGAGGCCGAGTCCGCCGTCCACGCCATCGCGCCCAGCGGCGCGCGGCTCGATGTCCGGCGGGCGGGCGACGGCATCACCGTCGAGGTCGGTGCCGAGGCACTGGGCGGTCTGCTGCCGGGTGTCCACCTCAGCGCGACGGCCTACGCGATGGCCGAGCCGGGGACGGAGGCCGGGCATGCGGGTCGTTGACCGGCACGGAAGGACCGACAGCGCCGATGCCGGGGTGGCGACCGTATGGACCGCGGCGGCGGTCGCCGCCCTGGTCAGCGTGGCGGCGCTGGTCTTTCTCCTCGGCGCGGCGACGACGTCCCGGCACCGGCTCGAAGCGGCCGCCGATCTGGGTGCCCTCGCCGCGGCCTCGTATGCGGCAGAGGGGCCCGCTCGCGCGTGCGAGCGCGCGCGTCGGGTGGCGGAGCACATGGCCGCCGCTGTGGTGAGCTGCCGGTGGGAGCGGCGCGACGCCCTGGTCGAGGTCCATTCGTCGGCGGCGGGGCATCCGGCCTGGTTTCCCTCACCCTCCGCGCGGGCGCGGGCCGGACCGGTCGACCGTCCGCCATGACCGGCCACCGGTCACCGCTGAGCCGCCGGGCTGATCCGCCGGCCTGGACGGCGAGTGGAGGCCAGGCACGGGCAGCGGTCGCTGACTGTCGACGAGCGGTCAAAAGGCGCGGTTGGGTGGGCCGAACGGTCGCACCACGGCAACCACGCGGTCGTCCGGCGGGTGCCGCGGGCCGGGGATCCGGCTGCGACGAGCGGCCAGAGACCGGTCGTCGTCGGCCGATGATCGGCTTCGGGGATTCGGCTCGGCGGTTGAACTACCGGGCGTTCATCGCCCGGTAACCACCGGTTGTCGCGCGGGGGCTCCCCGCAAAGTGCAACTTGCCGTTTAGTGAGATGTGCGCCACCACGGCACCGGCCAACGGCCCCGGGTAGCGCGAGAACCGGAACTTGAAGGCAGGAAAGCAATGTTGGACGCGAATTGGCCGGACAGCTGGCGGGGCGCCTTCCGCATCGAACTGCGGGCGGAGGCGATCGGTCTCGCCTGGCGTGGCTGGCCGGTGCTGCCCGGGACGAGCCCGGCCCCGATCACCGGAGAGTGGGACGACCTCACCTGGCGCCGCCCGGTGCCCGTGCACGACAACTGGCGTGAACGGATCGGCACGCACGCCCACGAGGTCGCCACCTGGTTCTCCGACCGGACCCACAGCCTGCTGGTGGCCACCGGCACCGTCCTCGACGCGATCGAGGTGGACGACGAGCTGGGCAAGCGGGCCGCACGTCTGCTGCGGGCGCTCGGGCACCCCGCGCCGATCGTCGCGATGCCGAACGGCCGCTGGCTGTTCCTCACCACCGTGGCGGACCACGTCCCGGGCCAGCTCGCCACACGCGCCACGATCCAGTGGCACGGTGCCGGTAGCTGGATCCCGCTGCCCCCGTCGCCCTTCCAGCACGGTGTCGTGCACTGGCGGGTCAAGCCGGAGGTGTGCGGCTGGCAGCTGCCGGACGCCGCCGAGGTGCACGACGTACTGGTTCGCGCCCTGCGTGGCGAGGCCACGCCGAGTGCGCAGCTGGTCGAGTCCTCCGCCGCCTGACGGTCCCATCCCGGCAGACGGCAGCATCACGCAGTATCAGGTACCACCGTGGCCGCATTGGTCCCCGTGTTGACGTAAAGCCCCGAGCACGGCATCCAATACGGCCACTGCCCCCGCCTTGTCCAGCGGCTCGTTGCCGTTCCCGCACTTCGGCGACTGGACGCAGGACGGGCACCCCGTCGGGCACTCGCAGGAGACGATCGCCTCCCGCGTTGCGGCCAGCCATGGGACAATTGCGGCAAAACCGCGGTCGGCGAATCCCGCACCCCCGGGATGACCATCGTGCACGAACACCGTCGCCTCCCCGGTGTCTCCGTGCCACGCGGTAGAAACCCCGCCGATGTCCCAGCGGTCGCACGTAGCGAACAGCGGTAGCAGGCCGATCGCCGCGTGCTCGGCGGCATGCAGGGCACCGGGGACGCGCGCCGGAACCAGTCCGGCGCCCCCCGGTGTTCTGCGCGAGTGGGCGAGCCCTGTTCGTGCCTGGCGGCACTCACCCGGCTCGCTCCGAGTGTCTTGTGGGGGTACTCGCTCGTGGGGGAGGTCTGCTCGCGGAGAGCGCTCGCTGGCCTCGCTCATCGTGTCTTGTGGGGGTGCAACCCCCACACCCCCCCGGGGGGGGGGCGGGCGGGCCGCCCCGCCGCGCGGGGGCCGTGGCGCGAGTGGTACGGGGAGTGGGGTGGGGGGCGGGGGGGAGGGT
>NZ_JBHYIK010000092.1:23263-33616 GCF_042739735.1 Amycolatopsis sp. NPDC059027
GGGACCGCGCTGGGGGGGGCGGCCGCCCGGCGGCGCGCGCGCCCGGGCCTCCCTCTTGTTTTTTGGGGGGGGTCCACCCCCCCCACCCCGCCCGGGGGCACGCCCCCGGACCCCCACCGTGGTTGCGTCTGTCAGATCGGTTGCCTGTTGGACGTGCTCGGCCTTGGTGTCTGTTGTTGTTGCGTTGTCAGGAGTTTCGGTCCCCGCCCGAGAGTCCTCGGTCCCCACCGGCGCGACAGTTTCGGGCTCCGGCCCCGAGACTCCGGTCCCCGCCTGAGAATCCTTGGTCCCCACCGGGTTCTCGGTAGGGCCGAGGAGGTCGGTGGAGATGGTGTACCAGACGGCGCGGGTTTGCAGGCGTTGCTCCGGCAGGTCGAGTGGCGTGTGGTCCAGCACTTCGCCGGAGGGGCGGCGTCGCAGGTAGCCCACCACCTGAGACGTCACGGCCACCTCGCCGAGGCAGACGCTTACCCCGCCGTGCACACAACGTTCCTGCGTGTTCAGTACCGAGATGTCGACCACCTCGCGCGGCGACGTGTTCCAATCCGGATCCTCGGCGTGCACCAGCGCCAGGCCCGTCTCCAGATCCAGTTCGTCCACCACGTACGACGAACCCTGATGCAGGTAGACCGCGCCCGGATGCACCGCGAAACACGCCGAACCCGGATCGACCGTGCCGAGCATCCGTCCCGAATCCGCCTCGACCACCGCGACCTGGTCACCACCCGAACCGCGAATGCCGACATCCGCGTGCGGGCGGTCCCGCGAGATCCAGTACCAGCCACTCGAACGGCGGCGCAGCAACCGGTCCGCCGTCAGCTCGGCCAGCACCTCGCGCGCGGCGTCACCGCCGAAGGCAGCCAGTTCCGGTTCGGTGAGCGGCAGTTCGGCGACCGCGCAGGCGAGCTGCGGCGCCAGCACGTACGGATTCGACGGGTCGAGCACCGCGGTCTCCACCGGCCGGTCGAGCAGCGCCGCCGGATGATGCACCAGGTACGTGTCCAGCGGATCGTCCCGCGCCACGAACAGCACGAGCGCCGCGTCGCCCGTGCGACCCGCCCGGCCTGCCTGCTGCCAGAACGACGCCAGCGTCCCCGGATATCCGGCGAGCACCACAGCGTCCAGTCCGGCGATGTCCACACCGAGTTCGAGCGCGTTCGTGGTCGCGACCCCCAGCAACCGCCCGGACAGCAACGACGCTTCCAGCTCCCGGCGCTCCTCCGGCAGGTACCCGGATCGGTAGGCGGCGACGGTGCCGACGAGCGCGGGGTCCACTTCGGACAGCAGCCGCCGCGCGCCCAGCGCGGTCAGTTCGGCGCCACGCCGGGAGCGGACGAACGCCAGCGATCGGGCGCCCTCGACCACCAGCTCGGTCAGGATCCGCGACGCCTCCGCCCCGGCCGAGCGACGTACCGGCGCCCCGTTTTCTCCCGACAGTTCCGGCAGCAACGGAGGCTCCCACAACGCCACCGTGCGCGCCCCGCGTGGCGACGCGTCCTCGGTGACCGCCGCGCAGTCGACCCCCGTCAGCCGAGTGGCGAATTCGGCGGGCGCGGCCGTCGTCGCCGAGGCGAGCACGAACACCGGCGAGGCGCCGTAGTGCGCGGCGACCCGCCGCAACCGGCGCAGCAGCAGCGCCACATGCGAACCGAACACCCCCCGGTAGCTGTGGCATTCGTCGACGACGACGTAGCGCAGGCGCCGGAAGAACTGCGCCCAGCGGCCGTGCGCCGAAAGGATTCCGCAGTGCAGCATGTCCGGGTTCGTGAACACCCAGTTCGCGTGCGCGCGTACCCAGTCGCGCTCGGCCATCGGGGTGTCCCCGTCGAACGCGGCGGCGCGCACTCCCTCGATGTCCAAAGAGGACACCGAACGCAACTGGTCGGCGCCGAGTGCCTTCGTCGGCGCCAGATACAGCGCGGTGCTCCGGCCGCCCTCGGAGATCTCCGTGAGCACCGGCAGCTGGTAGGCCAGCGACTTTCCCGAAGCCGTCCCCGTCGAGATCACCACATGCCGTCGCGAGAACGCGTGCTCGGCCGCCTCCGCCTGATGCGTCCACGGCCGCTCGACGCCGCACGCCCGCAACGCGTCGACCACCGGCGCCGCGGCCCAGCCCGGCCACGGTGCGTGCCCGGCGGGCCTGGCGGGCAGCTCGGCCACATGAGTGATCGGGTTCTCGCTGGCCGGGATGCCCGCCGTCACCCGCTCCAGTAACCGCCGCCCGCGTGCGCCCGCCCTGCCGTCCACCACGGCATCGAGCTTGGCACAGGGGTACGACAACCTGGCCGGGCACGGGCTTTGCGCTGCGCTGATCGATCCAGTGAGTAGTCTCACAAGGTCACGGATCGTATTGTGATCGGGACGCCTTGCCAGGCACTTTCTCACTACCAATACACTCCCGCAATCCACACTCTCTGTGGCGAGCGTCATGTGAGACGTGCGTCCCCGCACGGCTAGCGTGTCGATCGGTACAGATCCATGCCAGCGCCGGCACGCCGTGGATCGGCGGGTTCGTCGTTGGCGAACGGCGACGTCTCCAGGAGGACGAATGTCCCGGCAGTTCCTCGCGGAGGGCGGTCTGACGCTCTCCGGAGGTGGCTACACCATCGTCGGTGTGGTCGCCGCGGTCGCCCTTGCCGCACTGGTCATCGGCTACGTGCTGCTCAAGGAGGTGCTGGCCGCGGGCCAGGGCACCACCAAGATGCAGGACATCGCGAAGGCAGTGCAGGAAGGCGCGGCTGCCTATCTCAAACGGCAGCGCAACACCCTCGCGATCTTCGGCGTGATCGTGTTCCTGCTGTTGTTCGCGCTTCCCGCCGATGACTGGAACGAGCGGATCGGCCGGTCGATCTTCTTCCTCGTCGGCGCGGCGTTCTCGTTTAGCATCGGCTATCTCGGCATGTGGCTGGCCACGCAGGCGAACCTGCGCGTGGCGGCCGCGGCGCGGGAAGAGGGCGGCCGCGAGATCGCGATGCGGGTCGCGTTCCGCACCGGCGGCGTGGTCGGCATGATCACCGTCGGCCTCGGCCTCTTCGGTGCGGCCCTCGTCGTGCTCGTCTACACCGGCCAAGCGCCGAAGGTGCTGGAGGGCTTCGGTTTCGGTGCCGCGCTGATCGCGATGTTCATGCGTGTCGGCGGCGGTATCTTCACCAAGGCCGCCGACGTCGGCGCGGACCTGGTCGGCAAGGTGGAGCAGGGCATCCCGGAGGACGACCCGCGTAACGCGGCCACCATCGCCGACAACGTCGGTGACAACGTGGGCGACTGCGCCGGGATGGCGGCGGACCTGTTCGAGTCGTACGCGGTCATGCTGGTGGCGGCGTTGATCCTGGGCAGCACGGCGTTCGGCGTGCACGGCCTGATCTTCCCGCTCATCGTGCCCGCCATCGGCGTGATCACCGCGGTGATCGGCGTCTACATCACCAAGGCGCGCGCGGGCGAAGGCGGCCTCGTCACGATCAACCGCTCGTTCTACATCTCCGCGGCGATTTCCGCGGTGCTCTCGACAATCGCGGCGTTCGTCTACCTGCCGAGCTCGTTCTCCGAACTCACCGGCGGGAAGGTCGGCGAACCCGGCAACCCCGCGGTCATCGCGACCGTCGCGGTGATCATCGGCATCGTGCTCGCCGCGATCATCCTGCGGCTCACCGGGTACTACACCGGCACCGAGCACAAGCCGGTCAAGGACGTCGGCAAGACGTCGGAAACCGGTGCGGCCACGGTGATCCTGTCCGGTATCTCGGTCGGTTTCGAGTCCGCTGTGTACACCGCGCTGGTGATCGGCGCGGCCGTGTTCGGGGCCTACCTGCTCGGTGGCGGCGTCGCGCTGTTCGCCGTGGCGCTGGCCGGTACCGGTCTGCTCACCACGGTCGGCGTCATCGTCGCGATGGACACCTTCGGCCCGGTCTCGGACAACGCGCAGGGCATCGCGGAGATGTCCGGTGACGTCGACGAAAAGGCCGCGCAGATCCTCACCGAGCTGGACGCGGTCGGCAACACCACCAAGGCCATCACCAAGGGCATCGCGATCGCCACGGCCGTGCTCGCGGCGACGGCGCTGTTCGGGTCCTACTCCGACGCGATCACCAAGGCGATCGGGGACGGCAAGGAGTTCATCGCCAACGTCGTCGGCCCGGCCACCCTGGTGGGTGTCATCGTCGGCGCGGCGGTCGTGTTCCTGTTCTCGGGTCTCGCGGTGAACGCGGTTTCGCGGGCGGCAGGCGCTGTTGTGTACGAGGTGCGCCGCCAGTTCCGTGACATCCCGGGGATCATGGAGGGCACCACGCGGCCCGAGTACGGCAAGGTGGTCGACATCGTCACCCGCGACTCGCTGCGTGAGCTGGCGACTCCGGGGCTGCTGGCGGTGTTCGCTCCGATCGCGGTCGGGTTCGGTCTCGGCACCGGCGCGCTCGCGGGTTACCTCGCGGGCGCGATCGCGACCGGCACGCTGATGGCGATCTTCCTCGCCAACTCCGGTGGTGCGTGGGACAACGCGAAGAAGCTCGTCGAGGACGGCAACCACGGTGGCAAGGGCTCGTCGGCGCACGAGGCGACGATCATCGGCGACACCGTCGGCGACCCGTTCAAGGACACCGCGGGCCCGGCGATCAACCCGCTGATCAAGGTGATGAACCTGGTCTCGGTGCTGGTCGCCCCCGCCGTCGTGCAGTTCTCGATCGGCGAGCACGCCAGTCCGGCGGTGCGGATCATCATCTCGCTCGTCGCGGTCGCGGTGATCATCGCGGCCATCGTGGTGTCCAAGCGACGGGGCACCGTCATCGCCGACACCCCGGCGGAAGCGAAAGTCTGATCCTTTTCCCGGACGCGGCCCGGTGTGCGAACTTCGCATGCCGGGCCGCGTCGCTCTGTAACCGATCACGCTCCGTGTGTGATCTCATCCCGGAAATCGCCCGGCGACTTGCGAAGCATGCTCGTGTCGGTACGGTCGGGGCTGCTGGACGTCGACGGGCAGGAGGTGTACGAGTGCGGCCGCGGTTGACCGTTCTTGCCGCGCTAGCAACAGGAATCGGGATCGGCCTCGCCGGATGCGGACAGCAGCCGGTGATCACTTCGCAGGCACGGGAGGAAAATCCCGTGAGTGCCGCGGAGCAGGCCGATCCGGCGGCCAGATGGGCGGACGGTTACTGCGGTGCGGTCACACACCTGGTGCGCACGCTGGCCGCGTTGCCCACCGTCGATCCCAGCACTCCCCAGCAGGCTTCGAAAACGTCGAGTGCGTTGCTGGGTTCCGTGGTCGGCGGGCTCGACCAGACCATCGACGGCCTCCAGCGTCTCGACGCGCCCCCGGCGCCCGCTGCGGACAAGGCAAGGCGGGACATGGTCGAGCGGTTCGGCGACATCCGGCAGCGCGCGCAGAACGTGCGGCAGCGCATCGACGATGCGCACGCCGAGCCCGCCGTGACCCGTGACGCCCTCGGTGACGCGCGGGCGACGCTCGACCAGATCGCCGGGCTCAACGTGCTCAAGGGCCTTCAGGACGTGCCGGACATGGACGCCGCGAGCAAGCGGACGCCCGGCTGTCAGCAGCTGACGGTGCCTGCCGCCCCCAAATAACCCTCCCCGCTGGACCTCGCCCGATTCGAACTTGTGTTCTAGTATACCCGGGTGGATCGGACGATCTCGTTCTTCTCCGCCGAGGCGAGCGGGCCGGGGCTGGCCGATCTGGCCGGACTGCTGTGCTGCCACGGCCAGATCACCGGGTTCGGCCGCACTGCCGCGCGCCTGTCGGTGGTCGTGGACGAGCCGTGGCGGGCTCGCGCGCTGGCGGGCGAATGCCGCAGGCGCGGTGCCGACGCGCAGGTCGGCACCGCGGACTGCGGCCAGCCCCAGGTGCGCACGTCGTTCCGGGTGGACCTGCTGCCGCTGGCGTCCCGCTGGCTGCGGGACGGCCGCACCGGTCCGGCGGAGGACGATTCGGGCAAGGCGGTGCCCGACGGGTTCCGGCTGAGTGGCGCGATGTTGCGCATGTGGGCGCTGGCGAGCGGCAGGCAGGGTGGCAGCGCCTATCTGCTCGCGCTCGACCCGCTGGCGCCCGGCACACACGCCAGGCTGGCCGCCGCGCTGGCACCGCTCGGCGTGCCCGCCCGGCTGCTCGGCCCCAAGGCGGACGTTCCCGCCGTACGGGTGACCGGACGCCGCAGGCTGGAGAGCCTGCTGGAACTCATCGGCGAGCCGCCGAGCGGGGCCGAGGCGGCCTGGCCGGAGGCGGCTCCGGCCAGGCGGGCGGGGTGAGTCTCAGGCGGCGATGTCGGTGGCGAGTGGCTTCGGCAGCGAACAGCCCGGCTTGGCCAGGTCGATCTCGTTGGCCGCGGTCAGGCAGGCGGGAATGCCGTAGGTCTCCTGGCCGTAGGGGGTGTCCTGGTGCACCGTGACGTTCCCGGATTCGTCGACCTCGCACGGGTTGTTCAGCGTGCAGCGCTGGCCGTCCTCGTTCCTGGTGTTGTTGACGCCGATGACCTTGCCGGTCGAGGTTTCGACGATCGGGGAGCCCGAGGTCCCGCCGATGGTCTGGCAGTCCGGCGTGTAGCGGATCGAGTCCTTCCACACCCAGCCGTTCTCGCGCAGCTCGTGGACGAAGCCGTTGACCGTGCAGGAGTAGATCTGCTTCCAGTAGCCGGACACCACGTCCATGCGCACGCCGTCGGCCGGGTGTGCGTTGGCGAGTTCGAGCGCGGTTATTCCGTACTGCTGTTTGATCTGGGCGTAGGTCGTGCTCACCTGGTACAACGAGACGTCGGTGTCGGTCATGGTCCCGTACACGATCTTCTTCGCGCGCAGGGTCCCGACCGAGCGCCGCCCGTCCGCGGAAAGCAGGCTGAAGCTGCGTGACGAGGCCCTGTTGACGATGACCTGGCCGGGCTGCGGCATGCCGCTTTCGAGGCAGTGCCCGTTGGACATCACGATCGCGGGAGCGGTGTCCGGCGTGCCGGCGGGCTTGACCACGGAGCCCGAACAGTTGGACAGCGCGACGGTGCCCGCGAACGTGGTTGTCGCGGCCAGCGCCGGGGTGGTCCCCAGCACGGCGGTCGCCGTGGCCGCGACGGCTAGTGCGCCGAGGAGTCGTCGGATCATGGTGGGGTCCTTTCAGCTCGACGAGCTAGTAAGTCAAGCGACGACGCGTGACGCCCACCACCGTCGAACGGAGGGTATCCGGCCAGTTACTCTCGCACCCTGCACTGCGCGTGTCCGACATCACGTGCTAGGTGTGGAAAAGAAACATCGTCGAGGTCAATGGCGATGTGGTGGAGACTCCCGAAGCGGCGTGTTGTGCCACCTCGGCGCCGTTCGGGTGGTACGAGCGTGCACACTGACAGGTCGGAGACACGGGCGTGGCCCCGGCGTCGAGGGGCGGGCCGCCGCCGCGGCGGCCGGAGATGAGCGGAGAGCAGGCGAAGCGTGGCAGGAGCACGGACCAAGAAGAACGGCACCGGGACGGACGCCTCCGGGCGCCGGCGGCTGGTGATCGTCGAGTCGCCCACGAAGGCCCGCAAGATCGCCCCCTACCTGGGCGGGAACTACGTCGTCGAGTCCTCGGTCGGGCACATCCGCGACCTGCCGCGTGGTGCCGCCGACGTGCCGGCCCAGTACAAAGGAGAGGCGTGGGCGCGGCTGGGCGTCGACGTCGACAACGGCTTCAAGCCGCTCTACGTCGTCACCCCGGACAAGAAGTCCAAGGTCACCGAGCTGAAGGGCCTGTTGAAGGACGTCGACGAGCTCTACCTCGCCACCGACCCCGACCGCGAGGGCGAGGCGATCGCCTGGCATCTGCTGGAGACGCTCAAGCCCAAGGTGCCGGTCCGCCGGATGGTCTTCCACGAGGTCACCGAGCAGGCCATCCGCGCCGCCGCCGACAGCACCCGCGAGCTGGACGCCGACCTCGTCGACGCGCAGGAGACCCGGCGCATCCTCGACCGGCTCTACGGCTACGAGGTCTCGCCGGTGCTGTGGAAGAAGGTCATGCCGAAGCTGTCGGCGGGCCGGGTCCAGTCGGTGGCGACGCGGATCATCGTCGAGCGGGAGCGCGAGCGGATGCGCTTCACCTCGGCGTCGTACTGGGACATCTCGGCGACGATGGACGCGGGCGCCGACGCGACACCGCGGGCGTTCCCGGCGCGGCTCATCTCGATCGACGGCGCGAAGCTGGCCACCGGCCGCGACTTCGGTTCCGACGGGCAGCTCAAGTCGTCCTCGGCCGACGTGCGGATCCTCGCCGAGGCCGACGCGGTCCGGCTCGCGCAGGCGCTGAACCAGCGCGACTTCAAGGTCGCGAGTGTCGAAGAGAAGCCGTACACGCGGAAGCCGTACGCGCCGTTCATGACCTCGACGCTGCAGCAGGAGGCGGGCCGCAAGCTGCGGTTCTCCTCCGAGCGCACGATGCGGATCGCGCAGAAGCTGTACGAGAACGGGTACATCACCTATATGCGTACCGATTCGACGACGCTGTCGGAGTCGGCGCTCTCGGCCGCGCGTAGCCAGGCGACGCAGCTGTACGGCAAGGAGTACGTCTCGCCGTCGCCGCGGCAGTACACCCGCAAGGTCAAGAACGCGCAGGAAGCCCACGAGGCGATCCGGCCGTCGGGTGAGGTGTTCCGGACACCGGGACAGGTCGCGAAGGAGCTGGACACCGACGAGTACCGGCTCTACGAGATGATCTGGCAGCGCACGATCGCCTCGCAGATGGCCGACGCCAAGGGCACCACGATGTCCGTGCGGATCGTCGGTACCGCCACCAGCGGCGAGGAGTGCACCTTCGCCGCGTCGGGCCGCACGATCACCTTCGCGGGCTTCCTCAAGGCGTACGTCGAGGCGGTCGACACCGAGACCGGCGGCGAGGCCGACGACAAGCAGAGCAGGCTGCCGCAGCTGGTCAAGGACCAGGCGCTGACCGCGACCGAGCTGTCCCCGGACGGGCACACCACTTCGCCGCCGGCGCGGTACTCGGAGCCGAGCCTGGTCAGCAAGCTCGAAGAGCTGGGCATCGGCCGTCCGTCGACCTACGCGTCGATCATCAAGACCATCCAGGACCGCGGCTACGTGTGGAAGAAGGGCTCCGCGCTGGTGCCCTCCTGGGTCGCGTTCGCCGTGATCGGCCTGATGGAGCGGCATTTCGAGCGGCTGGTCGACTACGGCTTCACGGCTGGCATGGAGGACGAGCTCGACCGCATCGCCGCCGGTGACGAGCACCGGACGGAGTGGCTGGGCAAGTTCTACTTCGGCGGCGACATGGGCGTCGACGGTTCGGTCGGCAGGCTCGGCGGGCTGAAGAAGCTCGTCGGCTCCAGCGTCGAGGACATCGACGCCCGCGAGATCAACTCGATCCCGCTGTTCAGCGACTCCGACGGTCACACCGTCGTCGTCCGCGTCGGCCGCTACGGCCCGTACCTGGAGCGCGAGGTCGACGGGACGTCGCAGCGGGCGAACCTGCCCGAGGACCTGCCGCCGGACGAGCTGACGCAGGCGATCGCGGAGAAGCTGTTCGCGACTCCGCAGGAGGGTCGCGTGCTGGGCACGGATCCGGTGTCGGGGCACGAGATCGTCGCGAAGGAAGGCCGCTTCGGGCCGTACGTCACGGAGATCCTGCCGGAGCCGGAGCCGCTGCCCGAGGGTGCGACGGCCGCGCAGAAGAAGGCCGCCAAGGCGAAGCAGCCGAAGCCGCGTACGGGCTCGTTGTTCAAGTCGATGTCCATCGAGACGATGACGCTGGACGACGCGCTCAAGCTGCTCTCGCTGCCGCGAGTGGTCGGCAAGGACCCCGAGTCGGGCGACGAGATCACCGCGCAGAACGGGCGTTACGGCCCGTACCTCAAGAAGGGCACGGATTCGCGCTCACTGTCCACTGAGGACCAGCTGTTCTCGATCACGCTCGAAGAGGCGCTGAAGATCTACTCGGAGCCGAAGCAGCGTGGCCGCTCGGCGACGGCGAAGCCGCCGCTGAAGGAACTGGGCGAGGACCCGGTGTCGGGTAAGCCGATGGTCGTCAAGGACGGCCGGTTCGGTCCGTACGTGACCGACGGCGAGTACAACGCGACGCTGCGGAAGACCGACAGTATCGAGGAACTGACCGCCGAGCGCGCTGCCGAGTTGCTGGCGGAGAAGCGCGCGAAGGGCCCGGCTCCGAAGCGCAAGGCTCCCGCCCGCAAGTCGACGTCGTCCACGTCGAAGTCCGGCACGGCGAAGTCGGGGACAGCGAAGTCGGCGGCCGCGAAGTCGACCGGGACGAAGACGACCGCCGCGAAGAAGCGCACCACGACGGCGAAGTCGAAGTAGCCGCGTAGTCGTTGTCAGGTCCGTGAAGGCCTCCTTACCGGCGGTGAGTGCCGGTAAGGCTGTCTC
>NZ_JBHYIK010000093.1:0-32787 GCF_042739735.1 Amycolatopsis sp. NPDC059027
TTTCTCCAGATCACGCACCATCGACACGGCACGATCCTTCAACTCCCGCGGAAACCTGCTGCTCGCCACGCCGCTCATCCTTCCCAGAACGATCGACCTCCAACAAACCCGGGGCGGTCCACCACATTGGGGGCGCATGGCGTGTCGGCCCGGCTGGGAGCCTTGGCGAATTTCGGGACCACGAAGGGAACTTTCGTGGTGCCCAGCGCTGAAGTACCCCTTCGGAGCAATCAGCCGGTCACCTTCACGACGACCTGCTCGTGGTCGATGGTGTACGCCTCGTACTCGAACCGCAGCCCGGTCCGCTCGACGTACTCCTGCCACGCGCGGTGCTCGTGATCCGGCCAGCCCGGGTAGTTGAAGTACTCGTCGAAGATCACGACCGACCCAGGACGCAGGCGCGGCCCGACGAGGTCGAGGACGGTCTTCGTCGATGAGTAGAGATCGCAGTCGACGTGCAGGAAATCGACCGGGCCGGGGTGGGTGTCGAGGAATCCTGGCAGGACTTCGTCGAACCAGCCGACGACCAGCTCGCTGCCGGGGACGTCCGGGAGACTGTCCACATCGAACGTTCCGGCGGGGAAACCCGATCGCCAGGTCTCCGGCAGCCCCTCGAAGGAGTCGAAGCCGTAGACCCGTTCGCCGGCGCGCGCGTCGGCGATGATCTTCAGCGTCGTCCCGGAGTAGACACCGAACTCCAGCGCCATTCCTCCTTGCGGGGCAAGGGTCAGCGCGTGTTCCAGCGTCCGGTGCGGCTCCGGGAACGACCGCGCGTTCGCCAGCTGCTCCCGCACGAACGCGGCGCTGCGCCGTGCGGCCTCGGCCTCCCCGGCGAACAGCAGGTCACGGCGGGCCCGGTGTTCCACCTGGCTCGCGTGCTCGACGAGCCGGTCGCCCTGGCCACGGACCTCGCCCGCCAGTTCCCGGCGTAGTTCGGCGATCTCGCGGCCGAGGGCGTCCAGCCGTGCGGCGTGCCCGGCGAAATGCCGGGACACCGCCTCGTCGACCACGCGGGAAAGCTTGTCCCGCAAGGACTTCCGCAACCGGGTGGCACGCAGCGCCCTGCCGATGCCGTGGTACATGTCGTCTCGTCTCGTTCCGGTTCTCCTGGGGCGGCAACGCTCCGGGCGCTCAGAGCACGGAGCGCGGGAAGCGCGGCCTCGGGTTGAACGGAACGCCGCGCAGCAGGCTCTTCACGATACGCAGCCGCAGCGACTTGGGAACCTTCCCCATGGCCATCCCGTGGAGAACGCGGTAGGCGAAGCCCGCGAAGGCGAACGGACTCTCGTGGTGCAGGCGGTACGAGGCCTCGTTGCGGGCGCCGTACTCGTACTTCCAGACGTTCTTGTCGTTGATCTGCCCGAAGTTCACGCCGAGATTCGCCGGCAGGTCATGGACGACGACACTGGTGAGTACCTGCAGGCCCGGCGCCGCCTTGGTGACGCGGAGGGTGTACTCCATGTCGTCGAACCAGATGAAGTAGTCCGTGAGCGGCAGCCCGAAGCGGGCCACCGTCCACCGCGGGATCAGCACCGACACGAACGAGCAGTGGCTGACCAGCACCGCCTGCTGGCCCAGCGAAAGCAGCCGCCCCCAGTCCCAGGTCGTGCCGGGGTTGTTCATCTCGCAGATGCCACCGTCGGTCCACTTCACCACCGAGCACGCGAACGGCATCTGGTGGCCGAGGGTCTGCTCGGCCTTGCCGAGGCCGTTGACCAGCTCCTCCAGCGCGTCCGGGTTGGGGTAGCAGTCGTCGTCCATGATCCAGAGGAAGTCGGCGCCCAGCTCGTACGCCTTGGACATCCCTGCCGCGAACCCGCCGGCGCCACCGGTGTTCTCGGCCAGGCGCTGCACGATGACCCGCGGGTCGGTCCGGTACGAAGCGAGCAGCTCGTCGGTGCCGTCGGTCGAGGCGTTGTCCACGACGACAACCCATTCCGGGGCGAACGTCTGGGCCAGGACGTGGTCGAGGACCGTGCCCAGCTTGTCCTTGCGGTTGTAGGTGACGACGATTGCGGCGACCTTGTTCACGACGACCATCCTCGGTACAGCTCATCGGCCCAGGCCTTCGCCCGCGGCAGTTTCGCGAAGGCCGCGCTCTTCCCGGCCTGCTCTTCGAACCAGTGCTTACGCTGTTCCGGCTGCGACATCATGGTCCGGATCCGCGCGGCGGCCTGCCGGACGAAGGGATAGGGATGCCTCGGGCACAGCAGGTCGTCGGTGACCAGCGACGCCTGCGAGCCGACGTCGGCGGAGACGACCGGGACGCCGGCGGCGGTGGCCTCGAACGTGGTGAGCGTCAGGCCTTCGTTCTCCGAGGTGACGACCAGGACGTCGGTTTCCGCGAGCGTCTTCGCGACCGGGACGTCGGGGCCACGGACCTCGACGAGGTCGGCGAGCCCGAGCCGGGAGCGCAGGCTGTGCACCTCGTCGGCCAGTTCGCCCTCGCCGTGCATGATGAACCCCACCGCGCCGGGCGCGGACGAGCGCAGCTCGGCGGCGAGCTTGAGGAAGATGTAGGGCCGCTTCTGCTGGTGGAACCGGCCGATGTAGGTCACGGTGAACGGGCCAGGCTTCGCCCCGCCGGGTGCGTCCGGGGTGATGCCCGCCGTGGTGGTGCCCGCGAGCGTGGCCAGCATGACCTTCTCGGCGGGAATGCCCTGGCGGTGGACGAGATAGTCGCGCAGTTGCGGGGAGATCACGTGGTGCGTGTCGATCATCGCCGAGACCCGCACGGCGTGGTCGACGAATCCGCCGGTCCGCCACTCCAGCACGTGCTGCGAGTCGACGACCGGGACGTCGGGCCACACGGACTTGACCCACGGCAGCCGGTCGTACAGCCAGGTGTTGTGGTGCACATGGATGCCGCGGATGTCGAAGGCGGAGAAGAGACCGTCGAACAGCGCCGAGTCGGTGCCGTGCGTCAGCGGGTGGCTGAGCGGGATGACGACCACGCCGTCGAACTCGGGGCGGGTGATCCACGGGTGGTTCGACGCGCGGTCGGTGACGACGATGGGGGTGAAGCCGTGTTCCTTGGCGAGCTGGATGCAATCCAGCGCCCATCTCTCGGCACCGCCGAGCTCCAGCCAGTGCAGTCCGAACAGGATGGCCCGCCGGGCCTCCGTCGCCGGGCGCTGGTACCCGTGGGCACCGCTGACCGGCGCGCGGCGCGGAAGCTGCCGTTCGCGGAGCCGGCGCTCGACGACGTCGGTACGCAGCTGACGCAGGAAGTCGTACTGGAACGGGATCCGCGACCGGAAGGCCTTCCTCGCCCTGCCGACCGGGCCCGTGAGCTGGCTGTAGGTGTTCTGCAGCTCGGGCTTTCCGCCGACGTCGATGACGAGGTCGAGCATCCCGCCCGGCGCCTCGCCCGTCGGCGGGACGAGGCTGCGCACGACGACCGAGCCGACCGGCTCCCTGTCCTCGGTCCAGCCGATGTGCAGGCACCGGTCGTCGGTGAGCGACGGGTGCCCGCCGTGCGGGGCACGCACCACGGTCAGCCGGAGTGTCGCACCACGCCGCACCAGCGCGTGGTAGTTCGCGGCGCCGATCAGCAGCCTGCGCTCACGTTCGTCGAGGCCGCCCGCCTCGTCCAAACCGATACCACGATCCTCGATCAGCTCGAATGTCCGAGCGGGCGAACCGGTTCTCACGCCAACCCCCATCAGCCAGCATCCATTACGATGACCTCTAACCCCTGGAAAAATTCACAGTTCCCGCGAGGCCGGAAATGAATCCCCCGACGGCCTTTCAGGAAGTACCGAACTCACCACTATCGGCGGCGCGGACATTCACTCTATCGGATGCAAGGAAGCGCTTTCCGCCAGGCCCCGCCAACTCTGCGCGCCCACTCCCGCCGCCCGGCCCGGCTCGCAGGATGTGAAAAACGGCCCGAGGTTGCCTTCGCGCGAGTGAAGAAATCACGTCGTGACCATTTGTGAACAACTGTTGCCCGAATACCCGGGAAAGATATGACAGTTGTCACCGGTCGCCGGAAACCTGTAACGAAGGAGCGGGATCGGACGATTTCACGAAAACGTGCCCGCACGACACCGGGTGCACCACCCCGGCACATCCGCACGCGAGCGAGGCCGGGAAGTACCTACAGGGCGCGGAGTCCGGCGAGGACACGCTCCATGAACTCGCGCGACGACCGGTCGCCCAGCACCAGTTCGGTCTGGTGGATCAGCACCAGGCCGACGTCCGACATGTCGCCGACGAGCACCTTCACCACGCCGAGCGGCAGCCGCAGATGCGCCGCGATCTCCGCTACGGAGCGGGTGTCCAGGCACAGATCACAGATCCGGCGGTGCTCGACGGACCGCACGCCGCGGTAGCGCCGCCCGTCCTCACTGGTGGAGACCAGCGCTTCGAGGGCGAGGTTGTGGTCCGAGTGGGTCCGCCCGCCGGTTCGTGTGTACGGGCGTACGCGCGAGCCGGAGGGAAGCACCGGGGACTCGGCAGGCGGCGGGACCGCGACGAGCGGGCCGGGCGCGGGCACCGGGGCGCCCTGCCAGCCATCGGCCGGATCCCACGCGGGTTCGGCGGGGACCGGCGCGGCGGCGGAGTGCCTGCCCGCGGCCGCCCACTCGGGAGCGTGCACGGGTTCGGCCACCGGTCGCGGTTCGACCTCAAGGGTTCCCGACGCCCACCCGCGGACGTCGGAATCGGCATGCCTCGCCTGCTCGGGACGCGGGCGCGGAGGGGGTGGCGGGGGCGGCTGGCGTTTCGGCACGACACGCATCGCCAGCGTGCTCATGTCGAAGCGGCTCGGTGAGTCGATGCCTTCCCGCTCGGTGCCCCGGTGCAGCGACTCCCAGCCGCTGGTGTCCGGGTCTTCGAAACCGGTGATCCTCATCGCACGCTACCCACGTACGCCGCCCTGCAGCTGTGCGCGCAGTTCCGGGGTGATCTGCTGGCCGACCCGCTCCACGAGCAACGTCATCTCGTAGGCCACCGTGCCGATGTCGCACGTCGGCGCGGCGAGCACCGCCAGCGACGAACCGTCCGCGACGGACATCAGGAACAGGTAGCCCCGCTCCATCTCGACCACGGTCTGGTTCACGCCACCGGCCTCGAAGCAGCGCGCCGCGCCCTGGGTGAGACTGATCAGCCCGGAGGCCACCGCGGAGAGCTGCTCGGCGCGTTCCTGCGGGAGTCCCTCGGACGGCGCGAGGAGCAGGCCGTCGGCCGAGACCAGCACGGCATGCGCGGCGCCGGGTACCCGGCGCACGAAATCCGTGATGAGCCAGCCGAAAGTGCCCTGCTGCTGGCCGGAAGCCGTCACTGCCCCTCCAAGCTGTTGTCGCGGACGCGTGTGCCCATCACGAGCGAAGCGCCCGCGGACACGTGCCGAAGACGCTTGCTCCCAGCGTATTCGGCCCGCCAAGAGTGTCGAGTCCGTCATTATGGACGTCTTCGGCACGGTACGTGCGCGACTGGACGCGGATTGCGCCGACACATGCCGAACCACGCATCCGTGGGTCACTCCATGGTGGTAACGACAACCGTGCCGCGACGACCTGTCCGTGCAGGTCAACCGCGTTACCGATCGCCTGATCGGGCAGTTCCGGCCCCGACCGTACCGAAGGGGAAGGCCCTTTCCATCCTCCGGTCGGCGGCACCACTCCCCGAAGCGGGTGAAGCACGCCGAGTTCACCCCAACGGCCGCATCCGCTTCTCCCATTTCCGCCCTTATCCCGCCCGCAGCGCCGTATCGTGTGCGATCGCGTGCTGCACGACCGAGATCAACACCTGCTTGGCCGATTCCCGCTCCCGTGCGTCACAGGCCATGATCGGCACCGACGGCGCGATGGTGAGCGCGTGCCGGACGTCCTCGATCTGGTGATGCAGCAAGCGGTCGAAGCAGTTGATCGCGACCACGTACGGCAGCTTCCGGTTCTCGAAGAAGTCGATCGAGGGGAACGCGTCGGCGAGCCGCCGGGTGTCCACCAGCACGACGGCCCCGATGGCACCCACCGCGAGGTCGTCCCACATGAACCAGAACCGGTGCTGGCCCGGCGTGCCGAACACGTACAGCACCAGGTCCGAGTCCAGCGAGATCCGGCCGAAGTCCATGGCGACCGTGGTGGTCGTCTTGTTCGGGGTGGCCGTGACGTCGTCGTGCCCGACACTCGCCTCGGTCATCATGGCCTCGGTGGTCAACGGGTCGATCTCCGAGATCGCCCCGACCAGTGTCGTCTTCCCCGATCCGAATCCGCCGGCCACCACGATCTTGGCCGACGATGTCGGACCGGTCACCTGCGGCGCATTCGCGTCGGAGTCAAATTCTCCGAAGCCCACTGAGCACCCTTTCCATGAACTCGATACTCGGGCGGTCACCGACGGCCGCGCCGCTGGTGTGTACCAGCACCAGGCCCAGACCCGCCACGTCACCAATCAGGACCCGGACGACGCCGAGCGGCAGGCGCAGCAGCGCCGCCACCTCCGCGACCGAGCGGGTGTCGAGGCACAGGTCGCAGATCGACCGGTGTTCGGGCACGCGCACGCGGTCGAGCACGCGCCCGTGTTCACTGGTCGAAACCAGTGCTTCGATGGCCAGGTCGTACGTCGGCCGGGTCCGGCCCCTGGTCCGGAAGTACGGCCGGACAAGGCCGGAGGACTGGGTTTCCTCGAACTGCTCGTCGACGTACTCGTTCTGCGCCTGCTGCGGCAGCGCGGCGGCCAGCTCCTCGGAATTCGGCCCCTGCGACATGTCCCGGCTCGCGCTGTAGGCCGCCAGTTCCCCGGTGGTGTACAGCGGCCCGCTCACGCCGCCGAACAGCTCGGAGCTCGGGCCGCCGAACAGCCGCTCACGGTTGCCAGGCACGTGCAGGTCGGGATCGTTCGCGGCGTAGTTGTCGGTCAACCGCGGCGGTTCCTCGGCGGACAGCTCGGACTCGCCGGCCCCGCCGCCGCTCCGCCGCGCCCGCCATTCGCGGTCGACCCGCTCCCGGAACGACTTCCAGTCCTCCCGGCCGTCCTCACCGCCGCGCTCCGCCCAGTTGCCCGAGAAGTCGTCACCGAGCCGGCCATCGCCCCTCAAGCGTCCGTCATCCACGACATTCTCCTCGGTTCCCCGGCCGTCAGCGCCTCGCCGCGCCCTGCAGTTGCGCTCGCATCTCCGGTGTCAGCTGCTGCCCGACCCGCTCGACGAGCAGCGTCATCTCGTAGACGACCAGACCGATGTCGCTCTCCGGTGAACCCAGCACCGCGAGGCAGGAACCATCCGACACCGACATGAGGAACAGGAAGCCGTTCGCCATCTCGACGACCGTCTGCGCGACGGCGCCGCCCTCGAACACCTTCGCCGCGCCGCGCGCGAGGCTGGTCAGCCCCGAGGCGACCGCCGCGAGCTGATCGGCCCTGTCCTTCGGCAGTCCCCGCGAGGCCGCCAGCAGCAGACCGTCCGCGGACACCACGACGGCATGGGCCGCCCCCGGCACCCGGTGCACGAAATCCGTGATCAGCCAGGCGAAACTGCCGGCACTGCCCTTGCCCGTCTGACCGCTCGGCTGTGCCGAACCGCCACCCGGCTGCATCGCACCCGCCCGTGTCACCTTGACTCCTCACTGCTGTCCTCGGCCGAACCCGGCACGCCACTCGCCCGATCCTTCAATGCGTGCCTACCCGATGTGTATCCACGTTGGAAGCTTGCCATCCTGCTCCGCGCCGCTGTCGCCGAGCGGGTGATCGCGCCCGCACCCGGCAGGCCGACGGTCGTGTCGGCCAGCGAAACCGCCGGTTCGGCGGGCGGGGCGGGCTCGATCGAACCGGGGACGAGGTAGGCGTTCGGGATGCGCTTGGGCAGCCCGGCCGGGGTGATCTCCTCGCCCTTCGCTTCGAGCAACGACTGTGCCGCGTTCCAGCCTTCGTCGGACGCGCTGTGCCACCCGTCGTCGGCCGGCGGCAAGAGCGTTTCGCTCGCCTGGCTCGGCTCCTCCTCGATCGGGCTCGGTTCTTCCTGTACGGCAACCGGGTCGGCCGCGGGTTCAGGGGCGTCGGCTCCGGACGAGGCGCCGAGTTCGTCGGCGGCCCCGTTCTCGTCGCTCTCACTGAACCAGCGTGACAGCACCGACTGGTAGATGGGCAGCCGCCGGGTGGGTACATCGTCCTCGAGAGCGGCGGCGTCGTCGGTCTCGGGCAGGTTGTCGGCGGGCTTCCGCTCCTCCGGCGCGACGTAGGTCGGCTCGCGCTTCGGCAGCACCAGCGGCGAGAAGCGCGTCTCGGCCAGGCTCGCACCTTCGCCGTTCGCGGGCCCGGCGAGATCGTCCGCGGTCGGCCACGCCGGCGTCTCCTCCGACGAGGATCCGGAACTCGTGAACGGACCCGCCGCGTTCGTGAACGGGCCTGCCGCATTCGTGAACGGCCCGGCCGCGCTGTTCCCCGCGACGAGGTCGTCGAGGCTGATCGGCTGGTCCAGCGGCACAAGGCCACCACTCGGCGTGGCCGCGGGCTGCGACGGGGAGACCGGCGGCGGTGGCGCCTGCAGCGCAGCCGACGGCGGCGGCGGGGTGATCTCCGTAGGCCGTTCAAGCGGCGGAATGCCCGGATAGGACGTCTCGGACCGGTTGGCGGGCGGCGGGGTGTGCCGCGGCGGGGCCTGCCGGATCTGCGTGAGCAGCTCGGCGGGCACCACGACGCGGGCGATCACGCCGCCCTCGATGTCCTCGTTCTCGCGCAGCCGGACCTCGATGCCGTGGCGCTGCGCCAGCCGCGCGACCACGTACAGGCCCATCCGGCGGGTCACCGAGACGTCCAGGTCCGGCGGGTCGGCCAGGCGCTGGTTGATCTCGGCGAGCCGGTCCTCGGCCATCCCGACGCCGTGGTCGGTGACCTGGATGGCGAGCGCCTTCTTCCTGGTGACCACGGCCCGCACGATGACCTTGGTCTCCGGCTCGGAGAAGTAGGTCGCGTTGTCCAGCAGCTCGGCGAGCACGTGCACGAGGTCGTGGATCGCCAGCCCCTGCACCGCGACGTCGGGCACGATGCCGACCTCGATGCGGGCGTACTGCTCGATCTCCGACACCGCGGCGCCGATGACGTCGGCGGCGGGCACCGGCTTGGGCACCGACTTCGCCAGCCCGGCACCGGAGAGCACCAGCAGCGATTCACCGTTGCGGCGCAACCGGGTCGCGAGGTGGTCGAGCTCGAACAGGCTGGCCAGGTGGTCCGGGTCCTGCTCGTCGGCCTCGAGCCGGTCGATCACGCCGAGCTGGCGTTCCACCAGCCGCTGCGAACGCCGGGAGAGGTTCACGAAGATGCCGTTGACGTTCTCCCGCAACAGCGCCTGTTCGGCGGCCATCTTGACGGCCTGCTCGTGGACGACGTCGAAGGAGCGCGCCACCTCGCCGATCTCGTCACGAGAAGTGACCGGCACCGGATCGACGGCCTTCTTCGAGGCGTTGATCGGGTCGGGATCGTCGAGGATCGCCTGCACGGTGGCCGGCAGCCGGGTGTAGGCGACGTCCAGCGCGTTCTTCCGCAGGATCCGCAGCGGACGCAGCATCAGGCGCGCGACCAGCAGCATCAGCACCAGTGCCGCGATGAGCGCGGCGAGCACGATCGCGCTGTTGATCCACGCCGAGCTGATCGCCGCGCTGGCCAGGTCGTCGGCACGGGTCCGCAGCTGGGCGAGCAGGTTGCTCTCCACCGCGCGGAGCTTCTCCGCGGCGACCCGGCTGTCCTTGTCGAGCAGCGCGCCGTCGATGTTCGGTGCCTGGCCCTGCTGGGCGAAGGCGAACGCGGCGGTCTGGATCCGGCGCCGGTCGTCGACCTCGGGACCGGAGACGGTGTCGGAGTAGAGCTGCCGCTGGTCTTCGGTGGAGTTCGCGAGGAACGACGCGATCGCGGCGTCACCGGACGCCGCCGCGGCGCGGGTCTGGTCCAGCAGGTCGCCGGGGAAGGCGTTGCGGAAGGCGGCGACCTCGAAGGCGGCGTCGGCGCGGGAGATGAACTCCTTGGCCTCGCTGATCGCCTGCGTGCTCGTGCCGAGCCGGAGCACGTCGCGGTCGGTGACCGCGGTGGTGACCTCGCGGCCGAGCTGGATCAGCGAGTCGAGGATCGAGGTGTAGGTGTTGAACACCATCAGATCGGAGAAGGAGGACGTGCTGATCGCCGCGCGCAGCGGGCGCAGCGCGTCGAGCCGCTGGAGCCCCCGCGAGTACCGGTCGCTGGTGTCCTGGTCGTCGGTGTTGAGCGAGGTGGCCGAGGTCCGCAGGTCGTCGACGACGCGGTCGACCCGGGAAACCTGCGCGTCGAGGCCGGTCTGGCGGAGCGCGTCACCGGAGGCGAGGCGGGTGACCGCGAGTGCGCGTTCGCTCTGCAGCTCGTGCACCACCGTGGTGATCTTGACGGCGAAGGCGACCTGGTCGGCGGTGCGCTGGAACTGGCTCGCCTGCTTGGCGTCGTCGACGACCCGCAGCGCGCCGAGCACCAGTGCGGTGAGAGTGGGGATGATGAGGATGGCGGCGAGCTTCGAGCGCAGCCGCCAGTTGCGCATACCGGTGAAGATCCCGGTTCGCCGGGACGGGTCCGCTTCCGGATCCGTCCCGTGAGTCTGCGCAGGGGTCCCTCCTACCCCCGCGGTGTCTACGTTCGGCACCGCCGCACCACCATTGTCGTCCGGGCTGGTAAAGCCCTGTTCGTTCCGACGCCCCGAAGTTCCCGGGCGCCCCGTGTTGTCTTCGACCACTTCTAACCGCACGCTCCCGGCCAGCGGAACACCGTCCCGGTGGCGGGATTCCAGCGCGTGAGGTTACCCGAATGGGGGAATAGATCGATATCCCCACCAGTTCCTGGTACTGCCTCCCGCCGAGAACACGACAACGCAGTGGCTGAACCCCGCTCCCTCGAGCGGCATCGGTTCAGTTCGAGCATTGGTTACCGGTCCCTGCACTGGTTCTCATTCGATCCGACGGCCTAACCCACCAGCGCGGCGGCTCTGCCCGGCCAGGCTGAAGGTACTGCCCACCGCAGAAGAGGCTCGACTTGATCGGCCATCCAGGCACTCTCTCTCACTACATTGGTGGTCAGCACATCACCGTAGGTGCAGAGGGTAGCGAACGACCGGGCAAGATGTAACCCTCCCGAAAGCGGGGAGGACGAGCCTGACAATCGGACAGCGAACCGGACATCGCTGGATGTGATCATGACGCTATACGCAGGGTTAACGACTACTGCATGTGGCGCAAGAGTCCTCCGCAAGGAGCCGAACGGGTGAGCTAGGCCACTTTGGTTTTCTTCGAAATAGACCCATTGTGAGCAAGCGGTCACGTTCTCTACAGTGGCCCGCGTGTCTTCTCCACGGATTGACACGCCTCTTCGTTCACACCGGTTCAGCCATCGAGAACTCCTCCCAGGGGGCATGCCTTGTTTGGACTCGGCACGGGCAACAGCGGCCGCCGCGGGCTACGCACCGCGCTCGGCGTAGCGCTCACCGTGGCGACGGCCGCCTCCCTGAGCGGCTGCGGCATGCTCGGCGGCTCGGACAGCGCCTCCACCGCCGGATCCGGCGGCCTCGAGAAACCGAACCTCAAGGTCGCGATCATGTCGACCATCGACACCGCCCCCTTCCGCCTGGCCCAGGACGCCGGCTACTTCAAGAACGAGGGCCTCACCGTCGAAGCCACCGAAGCCCCCACCGGCCAGGCGGCGCTGACCAAGCTCATCGGTGGCGAGGTCGACATCAGCTACTCCAGCTACACCCCGTTCTTCGCGGCCAAGAGCAAGAACACCGCCGACATCCGCCTCGTCGCCGACGCCTCCTCGGCCGCCCCCAAGAGCACCGCCGTCGTCGCGCTACCGAACTCCCAGGTCAGGAGCGTCCTCGACCTCGCGGGCAAGAAGATCGGCATCACCGCCCCCAACACCATGTCCGACACCCTCACCAAATCGGTCATGAAGGACCACGGCGTCGACTTCTCCCACGTCGAATGGCGTCCGGTTCCGCTACCCAACGTGGCCGCGTCGCTGAAGAACGGCGACATCGACGCCGCGTTCCTCACCGAACCGTTCATCACCCAGTCCGCGAGGGCCGTCGGCTCCGTCCCCGTGGTCGACACCGCCACCGGGTCCACCCAGGACTTCCCCACCGCCGGCTACGGCGCGCTCGGCAGGTTCACCACCGAGAGTCCCAGGACCGTCGCCGCCTTCCAGCGCGCCATGCTCAAGGCCACCCGCGATTCGGCCGACCGCGCCAAGATCGAGCCCCTCATGGTGAAATACGCCAAGGTCGACCAGGACACCGCCGCCCTCACCACGCTCCTCACCTTCCAGTCCACATTGGACGCACGACGCATCCAGCGCGTCCCCGACCTCATGCTCCAGATGGGCGCCATCACCACCAAGGTCGACGCCGCCCCGATGATCGTCCCCCAGGTGAACGGCTGACCCATGCCAGAAAGACTCCGCGCGGCCATCCCGGTGCGGCACCGGCTCTCCGGCCCGGCGCCGCGCGGCGCGGGCGGTCGCGGCTCCGCCCGAGAAAGCGGTTTCTTTCCGGCGAAAGGTCTGAACCACTACGTACCTGGTGAGCTTTTGGTCACGAGACCGGCACAATCCGCCCACGGAGTGTCTAATGTCGACGCCGCCGAGCCGGCGCGGGCGCACGCCCTCACGGACCGAAACTCGCCGGGTATGTCCGTTTCCGGGGCCCCGGAGACCGCGCGTCGCCCGCGACGCGGCATGCTAGGGACGACCGGAGAATCTGCCGACCGATCGAAAAACGAAACGCTTACCGTGGTGTGCACAAGATCGACGGTGTACACAAGAGCGACGAGAACACAGACCCACGTCCGACTCGGGATGCCCTCGGGGTGCTCGCAGGAGCAGGTGAACGGCCGAACGTGCAGCGCTACAAACCCATCCACACCGTGACATCTGCAAGGAGCTGACCTTGTTCACATCCGCCACCAACGGCGTGCCCCTGCGGCGCCGCACTATCCACTTTGCGCTGGCGGCCCTTGTCGCGACCACCGTGAGCGGCTGCGGCCTGCTCGGTGGCTCGGACGGCTCGACGTCGGGGGGAAGTTCGGGCGGGCTGGAAAAGTCCTCCATCAAGGTTTCCGTCATGTCCGTCATCGACACCACGCCGCTGCGGCTCGCGGTGGACGGTGGCTACTTCAAGGCCGAGGGCCTCGATGTCCAGACCATTGAGGTACCGGATGGACAGACCTCGCTCACCAAGCTGATCAGCGGTGAAGCGGACGTCGCGTTCTCCAGCTACCAGCCGTTCTTCAGCGCGAAGGCGAAGAACACCGCGGACATCCGGCTGGTCGCCGACGCGGTGTCGGCCAGCCCGAAGAGCAACGAAATCATCACGGGGGCGAACTCCTCGGTGAAGGGCATCGCCGACCTGGCGGGCAAGAAGGTCGCGATCACCGCCAAGAACACCGCGTCCGACCTGCTCACCCGCTCGGTGCTCAAGGACCACGGCGTCGACCCGAACAAGGTCAACTGGGTCCAGATGGGGATGTCGAACGTGGCGCCCGCGCTGAAGAACGGCGACATCGACGCGGGGTATCTCGCCGAGCCGTTCCTCACCCAGGCCGGGAAGACGGCGGGCGCCGTCCCGCTCGCCGACGCCGCGAGTGGTGCGACGCAGGACTTCCCGCTGGCTGGCTACGGCGCGCTCGGCAAGTTCGTAACGGACAGCCCGAAGACGCTGGCCGCCTTCCAGCGCGCCATGCAGAAGGCGACCCGGGACGCGGCCGACCGCGCGAAGATCGAGCCGCTGGCGGTCAAGTACGCCAAGGTCGACCAGGACACCGCCGCACTACTCACGCTGCCGACGTTCGTGTCCACTTTGGATGCCCGCCGCCTCCAGCGGGTCCCGGACCTGATGCAGCAGATGGGCGCGATCCCCGCGAAGATCGACGCCGCGCCGATGATCGCCCCGCAGGTCTCCAACTGACGTGACACGTTTTCTCCGCGGCCTGGCCGGTCTGGTCGGCTTCTTCCTGCTCTGGGAGGTCGTCGTCCGGATCGGCCTGGTCGATCAGACGTTCCTGCCCCCGGCGAGCGTCGAGCTGGGTATCGTGGCGAACCTGCTCGGCGACGTCTCGTTCCTGCGCGACATCATCGCCACGATGCTCGCCTGGGCGATCGCCGTGCTCATCGCCGTCGCCATCGCGGTGCCCGCCGGGCTGCTGCTGGGCAGCGTTCCCGGCCTGCGCCAGGCGACCGCCGCGGTCGTCGAATTCCTCCGGCCGATCCCGGCGGTCGCGCTGATTCCGTTGGTACTGCTGGTCATCGGCAGCGGTCCGGAGTCGAAGATCACGCTCGGCGTGTACGCCTCCTTGTGGCCCATCATGTTCAACACGATCTACGCGCTCGGCGAGATCGACCCGGTGCTGATGGAAACGGCCAAGGCGTACGGCACCGGCCGCGTCCGGTCGCTGACGTCGGTCGCGCTGCCGCACACCGCGCCGTTCGTGTTCACCGGTGTCAAGGTGTCCGCGACGATCGCGCTGATCGCGATCGTGAGCACCGAGTTCCTCGCCGGGACGAAACTCGGCATCGGGAACTTCATCCTGCAGTCCAGCACCGGCGCCACCCGGTTCGATCTGGTGATCGCGGGCACGATCGTCGCCGGAGTGTTCGGCTTCCTGATCAACGAAGGGCTCGAACAGCTCGGCAAACGGTTGTTCCGATGGAGCACGGTGGATCGGGAGGCAACGGTATGAGTCTCACCTTCTCCTGGCGCGTCGGAAACCGCGTCAGCCGTGGTGTTTCGGTGCTGCTCCGGAACTGGCTGGTCTTCATCGCGCTGGTCGGGGTGTGGGAGCTGGTGACACGGCTGGCACCGAGCCCGTTCTTCCCGCCGCCGAGCCAGATCGTGACGACGGCGGTGAAACTGTGGTTCACCGGACCGGCGTCGCAGCTGTTCCTGACGGACGCGGTGTACGACAACGTGTTCCCGAGTCTCGCCAGGACGCTCGGCGGCTGGGCGGGCGCGGGCCTCCTCGGTATCGCGCTCGGCACGGCCATCGGCCGTTCGCGGACCGCGATCGACTACGTGGGCCCGTTGTTCGCGTTCTTCCGTTCCGTGCCACCGCCCGCGCTGATCCCGGTGTTCGCGATCCTCTTCGGACTGGGGCCCGGTATGCAGACCGGCTCGATCGTCTTCGGCGCGATCTGGCCGGTGCTGCTCAACACCGTCGACGGAGTCCGGTCGGTCGATCAGGTCAAAGTGGACACGGCGCGGTCGATGCGGACCCCGCGGGGCCACTGGATCGCCTCGGTGGTCCTGCCCGCCGCCGCGCCGAAGATCTTCGCGGGCCTGCGGGTCAGTCTGTCGATCTCGTTGCTCCTGATGGTGGTCTCGGAACTGGTCGGCTCGTCGTTCGGTATCGGCCATTCACTGCTGACCGCCCAGCAGACGTTCGACTTCCCGCTCATGTGGTCGTGGCTGGTCCTGCTCGGCCTGCTCGGCTACGGCTTCAACGCGGCGTTCCTCGCGGTGGAACGCCGGGTACTCGCCTGGCAGCCCACTCGCCCATAGGTCTATTGAGGACAGTCCATGTCAACCATGCTCGAGGTCTCCGGCCTCAACCACCAGTACGGCAGCGGCGCCGCCGCGCACATCGCGGTCAGCAACCTGTCCTTCACGGTCGAATCGGGGCAGCTGGCCAGTATCGTCGGGCCGTCCGGCTGCGGTAAGTCGACGCTGCTGCGCTGTATCGCCGGCCTCACCGCGCCGACGTCCGGCGACGTCACCTTGCACGGCGACCGGGTTTCGGGCGTTCCCGACGACCTCGCCGTGGTGTTCCAGGACTACAGCCGATCGCTGTTCCCGTGGCTCTCGGTGGCGAAGAACGTCGAGTTTCCCTTGCGGTGGCGGCCGATGAGCAAGGCCGACCGGCGCGCGGCGGCGCAGGAGGCGCTGGAGCAGGTCGGTCTCGCCGGGGTCGGGAAGAAGTACCCGTGGCAGCTTTCGGGCGGGATGCAGCAGCGGGTGTCGATCGCGCGGGCGCTCGCGCGGCGTCCGGCGTTGCTGCTGATGGACGAGCCGTTCGCCTCGGTGGACGCGCAGACGCGGTTCGAGCTGGAGGACCTGACCCGGCGGGTGCAGCGCGAGCAGGGCTCGACGGTGCTCGTCGTGACCCACGACATCGACGAGAGCGTCTACCTGTCGGACCGGGTCCTGGTGCTGTCGAAGTCCCCCGCGTCGATCGTCGCGGACCTGACGGTGGACCTGCCCTCGGAGCGGGACCAGATCACCACCCGGGAGTCGGCGGAGTTCGTCACCCTGCGCGGCGAGGTCGCCCGCCTGCTGCACGGCGGCGCTCCGGAAGCCGCCACCGCGTTGTCGGACGCCGCCGAATGGGACCTCGCCGACTCCCACACCGCCACCCCCGACAACGCACACCACCGCCCCTGACCCGTGAGTCCCCCACTCGGGTGCCCGAGTGGGGGACTCACGCACCCGAGTTCCCCATTCGGGGCGCCCCGGCGGTTGTCCACAACAGGGTCGGCTATCCACAGATTTCCCAAGACCCCGCTCCCCGCCTCCGGATCGCGATACGCTGGTTGCAGGGGTGCCCCCGGGAGGGTGGGGGACTGCCCCGGCGTTAGTAGAGGGCCGTGGGGTTCGGATCCACGTGGACGTGCACGAGGGCAGGCCGCGGGTCGCTGAACGCCGAGGCCAGGGTCGGCGCCAGTTCGGCGCCCTCGGTGACCGTGACAGCGTGGACGCCCATACCCATTGCCAGCGCGGCGAAATCGATCCCGCCCAGATCCGTGCCGGGCAGTTTCGACCCGTCGGCGGTCTGGCCGAGGATGCGCACGGCGGCGTACTGCGCGTTGTCCAGAACGACGAACGTGACCGGGACGTTCTGCCGCGCGGCCGTCCAGAGCGCCTGGACGCAGTACATGCTGGAGCCGTCGCCCAGTACGGCCACGACCTTCCGGTCCGGCCGCGCCATCGCCGCGCCGATGGCCGCGGGCAGGCTGTAGCCGAGCGTGCCGCTCGTGCCGGTGAGGAACCCGGTGTCGGTCGAGGTGATCGGCAGGTAGTCGTGCAGGATGTTGCGGTGACTCGGGGTCTCCTCGACAACGATCCCGTTGTCCGGCAACGTTTCCGACAGTGTCGCGTAGGCGTACTCCGCCGTGATCGGCGTCGTCGCCACCGGCTTTTCGGGACGTACCAAGGGTTTCGGCGCGGTGCGGTCCCCCGCGCTGACGCGCTCCGTCAGCGCGCGAATGCCGAGTTTCAGCGTCGTGCGGATGCCGGTTCCCTCGGCCGCGCGGGCGAGGACCTGCTCGTCGTCGCTGAGCAGGTACAACGGCGGCAGCGCGTCCTCCGCCTCGCCGCGGTGGACGTGATACAGGAACGCCGGAGCGCCCGCCACCAGCACGAGGTCGTGCTCGGCCAGTGTGCGCGCGGCGAGAATGCGTTCGGGCTGAAGGAAACCGAGGAACAGCGGGTGATCCTCGGGGAACGAGCACCGCCCCGACATCGGCGCGACCCACACACCGGCGTCGAGCCGTTCGGCCAGCGCGACCAGGTCCGGGACCGCGCCGTCGTGGTCGACGGCGCCGCCTGCCACGATCGCCGGGCGCTCGCTGGCGTCGAGCGCGTCGGCGAGGCCCTGGATCGCGTCCGGATCCGGGCCGTACCCGGGGATCCGGGGACGACGCGGAATGGGCTTGCCGGTTTCGGCATCCCAGTCGTCGGCGGGAACGGAGACGAACACCGGCCCCTGCGGCGCCTGCGTGGCGACGTGATAGGCGTGCGCGATCGCGGCCGGGACGTCCTCGGCTCGCGCGGGCTCACAACTCCACTTCACGTACGGCTTGGGAAAGTTCGCCGCCTCGACCGCGCCGAGGAACGGTTCGTCCGGCAGCAACGACCGCGTCTGCTGGCCGGCGAGGATGATCAACGGCGTCCGGTTGCGGTACGCGGTGAACACGTGTCCGAGCGAATGCCCGACGCCACCGGCCGAGTGCAGGTTGACCAGCACCGGCTGCCTCGACGCCTGCGAGTAACCGTCCGCCATCGCCACGACCCCGGCCTCCTGCAGCCCGAGAACATAGGTGAAGTCGTCCGGCCACCCGGTGAGGAACGGGATCTCCGTCGTCCCCGGATTGCCGAAAATCGTGGTCAGCCCCAGCTCGCGGAGCAGTTCCCTGGTGGCCGTGCGGACCGTGCGTGTTCCCATGCCGATACGTTAGCTCGTACGAGTGATGCCCGCGCGGCTTCCGCGCGGGCCTGATGTCGCGAATGGCGCATTGCCGACGTTCAACGCCGCGAATGTCCCATTCCCGGCACCTGGCACATCGAAAGCCCTGAAGGCGTCCTTATGGCGTCCAACGCGCCGAATGGCCCATTTGCTGCACCGAGGTCCACAAAGGACATATTCCCGGAACGTTTACGCCGGTACACAAACACCCCCGGCTGTCATACTTCCGGACGACGGCGAACGTCTCGCCGCACGCATCCTCACCAGGGAACACCGAGCAGTTTCCACAGCGTGATAACCCACCTCGTCCATATGGTTGCGAACACCTGAACGGGTGCGCCAATTCGACCGCCTGATGTCACATCTTCTCATGTCAGAACCATGACAGATTCCCTCCGTAACCTCCCTGTCGCGGAATGATGTCCTATGCTCGTTTGTCAAGAAGCGAAACGGTATGGGGAGGAACCGATGAGCTTCACGTCCAACGCCCGATCGGAGCAGGCCCAGGGCGACTATCGGAGCAGGCACAAGGACGCGGTCGCCGACGAGGATCTCCGCGCGAACGTGCCCGGCGCACTCTCGCAGGCCAGCCCGGTAGCGACCAGCACAAGCGGCGGTGCGGGCTACCGGATCGACCCGGAAGGCCTCGCGGCTCAGATCCGAGCCTTCGAAGCGCTTCGCGACCAGAGCGCGCAAATGGAAGGCCGGCTCCGAAACGCCGCGCAGCGAGTGACGCCCCCATCGGGCGACCAACCGGCCACGGGTCAGGCCGAGGCAACACGGCGCTCGATTATTGCCGCTGCCGAACAAAACAAGGCCATGGCGGAGTACGCGAAAGGGCTCATCGACAGCATGCGCAAAGCCAACGGCACCTATCGGCAACACGAGGAGAACACCACAGGGGTCTTCCGGCAAGGCAGCGGTAGCACCTCACCCATTGGCCCCTTGCACCAGGACCCGCCAGGACGATGACCTCTTCCCGTACCCGGATCGTCCTCATAACCGCGACACTCGTGCTCGCTGGTGCGGCAGGGTGCAGCAGCGAGGTACCAGGCCAGCCGAGTACCGCACCGTCGGCGCCTCGCACTGGCCCCTCGCAGGCCGGTACGAGCAACAGCAGAGTTCCCCAAGTCGCCCAGCCGCTGAACGCCGACAAATACGTCGCCAACCCGTGTGCGAGCCTGACCAGCGCGCAATTGAAGGAATTCGAGAGTAACCGCGACGGGACCCGGCAGGATTTCAACGGCGACCCGAACTGTCACTGGCAGGTCGGCCCGAACAACGATACCGGGGTAGGTGTCACTTACGCACGGAGCAACACCGACGGAATAGGGCGCCTGTACGCACTCAATGACACCGGCTGGTGGCGGGACGGCTACTTCGAACCCACCAGCGTCCAGGAGTATCCGGCTGTTTTCACGGACATCATCGACAAGCGCCGACGAGGCGACTGTGGCTTGGCGGTAGCCGTCTCCAACAGCCTGTACTTCGATGTTTCCATACAGTCGAGCGCGGGAGACAAATCCTGTGTCGCGGCCAAAAATGTCGCGACTGCGGTGCTGGACACCATCAAGAAGGGGGCATGACATGGCGATGAACGGCCGGGACATCTACGAGAATTTCGCCAACGCCCCCGGCACCACGAACCTCGAAGCCGCGAAAGACGAACTCGCCGACATCCGGATCGCCTATGCGACCTTGGGGCAAAGCTTCGCTCAGGCGGCGGCCGGTCTCGAAGAACACTGGCAGGGGGACGCGGCGGGTGCGGCGGCGCGTGGAGCCGGGCCGCTGGTCGCCGCACACGATCAGGCCTCGATGAAGATGCAGACGGCCGATTCGCTGCTGGACAACCAGATTTCGAGCTTTCACCGCACCAAGAACACCGTCAAGCCGGTGCCCGACGTACCGCGGGATCCTGCCACGTTCGGCGACGCGGGCTGGGGGAAGCAGACGGGGATCCTGTTCCAGACGCAGCTGGCGAACGACGCGGCGGCACACAACGTTCAGCTCATGAACCAGTGGACTCGGACGTCGAGCCACAACGGCAATTCGATGCCGACGGATTACGGGAAGATCGACCCCGGCGCGTTCAGTGTGTCCGAGAACAAGGGGACGCAGAGCACCATTAATTCGGTCCGCGGTTTCGACGGTACCGATCACACCCGCGACAAGAAGCGCCGGCCGTCCGGACAAAAGACCGACATCACCGGCGGACGCCCCACGGAAAGCCAGAACACGCGGGACCGGAACCGGCAGGACACGCCGCCCCCACAGTCCACAGTGGACAAGCCGCGTGAAGCAGGCCGGCAGCCCGGAATCGGGCCCGGCGACGGCACCACGCCGGGCAGCTACCAGCCGCCGAAGCCGGCGCCTGGCGGCTGGCCCGTCCAGCCGCCCGCAGCCGCGTATACGCCCGGCGGAGGGGCGAACTACGTGGGCCCCCAGCCTTTCGGGCCGGGAACGCCGGACTCGCCGGGGACCGGGTTCGGGCGACGGGGCGGCACGGGTAATGAGATCGGCCGAGGCTCGGGAACAGGCAGGGGCACGGGCAGTGGCCCGGGTTCCGGCATGGGCAAGGCGCTCGGCGAGGGCAAGAGCGTCGGAGGGATGCGTGGCGGCGCGGCCGAGCCGGGCATGCGGGGCGCGGGATCCACCGCACGTGGCACCACGAGCATGGAGCCGGGAGTGGTGCAGGGCGGCAAAGGTAAGGGCAAGGGCGACGAGGACAAGGACCATCGGCGCAAGTACGTCGTCGAGGACGACGTCGCCTTCCAGCTCACCGACAACGAAGGCGAAAAGGCGGTCGACCCCCGCACCGGCATGCCACCCACCCCGCCCGTCCTCGGTCAGTGATGGTCTGGTTCGCGGATCCGGAACGTTTCGCGGCCGATCAGCTCGCGGCCTTGGTGACCGAGGCGACAGGTGGGGACCTGCACACGGTCCTCGCCCCACAGGCGGTCTGGCTCGACGACGCCGAGCGGGCCAGGGCGAAACGCGCGCTGGAGGACGTAGCGGCCCAGTACGCCGGCGAACCTGTCGACGGCAACGAGCCGGCGTTCACCGACGTCGCCGAGTTGCTCACCCGGCCGCCGGAGGCCCGGTTCGGCTGGTTCAGCGACCTGGTGAGCGGCACGCGCCTGCGGGTGCTCGTCGCGGGATCGCGCTGGTTTTCGCTGGTAGCGGTGTGCGAGGGTGACGACATCTTCGTACGTACCTTCGACGAGGAGCGGCTCGCGATCGCGCTCGCGAGCATCCTTCCCGCGGACACCGGCGGGGCGGGCAGGACGTCGATCAGCTTGCTGGCATCCGAGTATCGCGAGGCCGCCCGCGACACCACGGCGGTGCCGCGGGCGGAAGTCCGCCGGGCGCAACGATTCGCGGCACTGGAGCCGTCGTTGATCGCCGAACTGTACGTGGAGGTCCGAAGACCCAACGGCCACCACCCGATCAGTGAACCGCTGCGCGTGTACGACACCGAGCAGGGCCGCTGGCTGTTCACCACTTCCCCCGAGTACGGCGACGAACGCCTGACGCTGACCCCGGCGACCACCAAGGACGTCGTCGCCGCACTCGACGCGCTGCGAAACGGCATGGACTGATCAGAGCAGGTTCTTCTGCACCTTCCCCATCGCATTGCGCGGCAAGGCTTCCAGCACTCGCACTTCACGCGGTCGCTTGTGGACGGACAACGTTCCCGCCACGAAATCCGCCACTCCGCCGCCGTCGATTCCATCCCCGGCCACGTACGCGACGATTCGCTGCCCGAGATCGTCGTCAGGCACGCCGATCACCGCCGCCTCGCGCACGCCGGGGTGGGCCAGCAGCGCCTGTTCCACTTCCCCCGCACCGATGCGGTAGCCACCCGATTTGATCAGGTCGACCGATTCCCGGCCCACGATCCGGTGAAACCCACCGGCGTCGACGACGGCGATGTCGCCGGTGCGGAACCAGCCGTCCTCGGTGAACGACTCCGCGGTTTTGGCCGGTAGTCCCAGATATCCGTCGAAGAGCGTCGAGCCGGTCACCTGTAGCTGCCCGAGGCTCTCACCGTCGTGCGGGACAGGGGCACCCCGGTCGTCGCGCAGTCGCGTTTGGACGGTGGGCAGCGGCGAGCCGACCCAGCCCGGCCGTCGTTCACCGTCGTGCCGCGTGCTGAGGGTGATCAGCGTTTCGCTCATCCCGTAACGCTCGATGGGCGCGGATCCGGTGAGCCCCGACAACTTCTCGAAGACAGGAAGAGGCAGCGGCGCACTTCCCGACACGAGCAATCGCGCGGCACGCAGCGCATGCGCGGCGGACGGCTCCGCACACACCCGGGACCACACCGTCGGGACTCCGAAGTACAGCGAGCCTCGCGCTTCCGCGTACGCCGCGGGCTTCGGCCGCACCGTGTGCGTGAGCGGCGAGCCGATGCGCAGCGCGCCGAGCACGCCCAGCACCAGCCCATGAACGTGGAACAGCGGCAGGCCGTGCACCAGGGTGTCGTCGGCGGTCCAGCCCCACATCTCGCTCAGCGCGTCCAGGCACGCGGCGATGGCCGCGCGCGAGAGCACGACCCCCTTCGGCGCGCCTGTCGTTCCCGACGTGTAGACGATCAGCGCCGCGCTTTCCCCGTCAGGTTCCGGATAGCTCGTCGCGGACCGCGCGGAGACGTCGATCGGCACGACCGGGAGTTCGACGTCTTCCGGGGCGCCGCCAAGCCAGAGCCGCACACCGGAGTCGGTCAGGACGTGGCGCCGTTCGGCCGGTCCCGAGTCGGGCGGGACCGGGACGGCGGTCACTCCGGCGGTCAGGCAGCCCACGACGGCGACGATCGTCTCGAGGCTCGCGGTCGCGTTGACGGCGACGCGACCGGCACCGGCGATCCGGTCCGCGACAGCGGCAGCGGCGGCACGGAGTTCGTCCAGCGACATCGAGACATCGCCGACACTGACGAACGGGCCGTCGGCGGGGGCGGCCGCCGACAGCGCGGTCAGCAGGGGCTGGTTGTGGTCCTTCACAGGATTTTCGTCCTCACTCGGGCAGCGGTTTGTTGCGGGTCTCGGGGACCAGCAGGAGCAGGAAAAGGCCGGCGACGAACACGGCGGCGGTGGACGCCAGCGGCACGGCAAGCGAACCCAGCTGGCGGATCGCGACGCCGAGCACGAACGTGCCGACAGCGGCGAACCAGCGGGAGATCGTGGTGGTGAAGGCGAACGCGGTGGCACGGAACAACGTCGGGTACTGCTCGGGCAACCACACGGTGAAGACCGCGAAGTTCGCCCCGCCGAGGCCGAGGATCGGCAGGAACACGAAGAGCAGCGGCAGATTTCCCAGCGGGTAGGCGATTCCGTAGGTCCCGATGATGCCGACCACCATCAGCGCGAAGAACAACGCCAGCGCGCCCCGGCGGCCGAGCCGGTCGGCGAGCCACGGTGTGCCGATGCAGCCGACGACCGTGAAGATCGCCGAGATCGCGGCCGCGAGACTCGCCAGCTGGGAACCGTTACCGACGCCGGTCTCCTTGGCGAGCGTCGTCACCGCTGTCGGCACATAGGTGGCCGTGGCCCACAAACCGATCACGCAGACGCCGAGCAGGAGCAGATTGCCGATGGTCCGCCGCCGGTATCCGCTGCTCATGATGTTCCGCAGCGGCGCGAGCAACGACGTGCGCCGGGCCGTTTCGGCCTGTGCCGCCCACTTTTCCGGCTCCTTCGTGTTACGCCGGATGAACAGGACGAGCAACGCGGGCACGATGCCGAGCAGGAACAGGCCACGCCAGCCGAGCTGCTGGCCGAACGCCAGGTAGATCACGGCCGTCAGCAACTGGCCGACGTAGTTGGCCGAATGCAGCACCCCGCCGAGCTTGACCCGGAGCCGCTCCGGCACGGCCTCCGCCACCAGCGTGGCCGCCATCGCCCATTCGCCGCCGATCCCGACCGCGCACAGGAACCGGAACGCCATCCACGCCCAGACGTTCGTGGAGAACCCGGCCAGCGCGGTGAACACCGAGAAGAGCAGGATGCTGCCGATCATCGCCGGCCGCCTGCCGAAGCGGTCCGCGATCGGGCCCCAGATGAAGGAACAGCCCCAGCCCGCCAGGAACAACGCGCCGCTGAGCTGACCGTAGAAGCCGATGTTCGCGACGTCCGGGGTGATGCCGGACGGGGGAAGCAGCTCGGTCAGCGTGGGCGCGAGCACCAGGCCGAACATCGCGAGCGTGAAGCCGTCCATCGCCCAACCGCCGAAGGAGCCCCAGAAAGCGTTGCGCTGGGCGCGATTCATCCGGGCAGGCGGCCCCGTGTCGGCCTGACGGCTGCCGGGGCTGTCGTCGGCGGATTCCTTGATCGTCGTCATGACCACCTCACTGTGGTCCATATTGCGGACCGATGCACTACTATGTGGACCGGTAGCGTATGAACCAGATCACCGAAGGTCAAGGGGTGTCCGAGTTGAACAGCGTGCTCACGGCGTTACGAGTGTTCGAGGCGGTCGCCGCCGCACAGCCCACGGGGTTGAGCGAACTCGCGCGGCGGCTCGAAGTCCCCAAAAGCACGGTGCAGCGATGCCTCAAGACGCTCGCCGAGGCGGGCTGGGTCCGCCCCGCGCCCAGCGGTGACGGCCGGTGGGTGATCACCGGGAAGGCGTTCAGCATCGGCAGCGCGGTCAGTTCGGGGCCCCGGCTGCGCGAGATCGCGCTGCCCGTCCTCAGCCGCCTGCAGGAGGACACCAGGGAGACCATCCACCTGACCGTCCCCGACGACAACGAGATGGTGCTGATCGAACGGCTGGACAGCCCGCATCAGCTCCGCGCGTTTCTCCAGCTGGGCACGCGTCTGCCCCTGCACGCGGCGTCGAACGGCAAGGCGTACCTGGCTTCGCTGGACGACGCGGCCGTCGAATCCTTCCTGCACAGCGAACTTCGTCAGGTCAACGACCACACCGTCACCGACCCCGACGTCATCCGCGAGGAGGTCGCGGAGATCCGGCGACGCGGTTACGCCGTCACCAACGAAGAACTCCACGAGGGCATCGCCGCGGTCGCCGTCGCGCTCACGACGGCGGACGGCGAGACCTGTGGTTGTTTCAGCATTTCCGGCCCCACGACGAGGCTGACGCCCGACCTCTACGCGACGTATGGCGAGAAGGCCATCGCCGCCAAAGCGGAGATCGAGCGGTTCCTGTCCTTCTGAGGGGCCTCAGCCCTTGACCAGCTCGGCCCATTCGCGCACGCGCTCGGTGTCCACTTCGGACGCCCAGCCGCCGGGACGCACCGCGCTGCCGACGTGGAATCCGCGTACCCCACCGGCCCGCAGCAGGTGGACGTGCTGCGTCCGGAGGCCGCCGCCGACGAGCAGCGCGGGTCCTTCGCGGCGGGTGAGCTGCTGGAGCACGGAAAGGCCGAAGCTCACGCCGTTCGGGTGCCCCGCGGTGAGCACGGTGTCGCAGCCGAGATCGGCAAGCCACTCGTAGGCACGCAACGGATCGCGCGAGCTGTCGATCGCGCGGTGGAACGTCCACGGCAGACCGTCCAGCTCCTTCGCCAGGACACGGCAGGCTTCGACGTCGATCTCGCTGTCCGAGTTCAGGAAGCCGAAGACGAACTCGCGCGCGCCGGCCTCGACGAGGCGGACGGCGTCGGCACGCAGCCCGTCGAGATCGATGGCGGCGAAGGAACCGTTGTCGCGCAACATGACCCGTACGGGAAGGTCGGTGGCCCCGAGAACGTCACGGACCGTCGTCACCGACGGCGTGAGGCCGTCCTGCGCCATCTCCGTCACCAGTTCGAGGCGGTCCGCCCCGCCCGCCTGCGCACGCTCCGCGTCGTTCGCGTCGAGCGCGATCACTTCCAGCAGGCCGGTTTCCGAGCTCATGGGTCGTCCGTTCGTTTAAGCCGTAGGAGGAGTGTCGTCCCCTCGCGCGTGGCGCCCTCGCCGGAATCCGCCTTGGAGGCTCGACATCCGCTCGCGCACCGCTTCGGGGGAAAGCGAGAGTATCGGCTTCTGCGGCAGCGGTTTCTCCGGGGTTTGCCCGGCCTCGGCCGTGGGCAGGATCGGCCAGGTGTCCTCCGCGCCGTCCTCCTGCTCGAGTTCGGCGGGCGTCGGCCATTCGTGCCCGGCGGCGGGTTCCGCCTCGGGAGCGGCTTCGGGCTCCGGCGCGGGCGGCGGTGTTTCCGGGTCGTACGGCGGAAACTGCGGCTCAGTGGGCTCGTCGGCCGAGACCTCGGCCGGGTGCGGCGACGGTTCGCCGGGCTCCGGCGCCTGCTCGACGGCGGGTTCCGCGGACGTCAGCGCGTGCCGGGGTTCCGGCGCCACCGGCCGCTCGGCGACCGGCAGCGGTTCCGCGACCGGCCTCGGTTCCGCTGCCCGCTGCGGCTTTTCCGACGCGCTCGCGGCGTCGAACCACTTCGAGAGAACGTCGCGGTAGGCAGGCATCCGTTCGGTCGGGACGTCGTGGTCCAGCGGCGATTCCTCGTCGGCGGACGGCCACTCCGGCGTGGTCTCGACCACTGGCGCGCGCCGCGGCGGCCCCGGCTCGGGCACCTGGCCGAACGGCGCCTCCTCCTCCGCGACCTCTTGCGGCGCCTCGGGTTCCGGCGGGGTGAGCGGGGCCAACGGCGCCAGCAGCTCGGGCGCGGGTTCGGCGGGGGGTTCGATGACCGGTGGCGGCGGTTCCGGCAGCGGGGGCGCCTCGACGATCAGCGCGGCAGGCACGACCACCACCGCGACGATCCCCTTGTCCTCGCCCGCGCTCAGCGACACGTCGATGTGGTGCCGCGCGGCCAGCGTCGCGACGACGAACAGGCCCATCCGGCGTGACACCTCGACGTCGACGTCCGGTGGTTCGGCGAGCCGGGCATTGGTCCGGTCGATCTCCGCCTGCGGCATCCCGGCGCCGCGGTCGGTGATCTCGATCCGCCAGTCACCGGTCGCGGTCCGCGTGCTCGACACCGTCACCGTGGTGTTCTGCCCGGAGTAACGGGTCGCGTTCTCCAGCAGCTCCGACACCACGTGCACGAGGTCGTTGACGGCCTCGCCGCGCACCGCGAGCTGGGGTGCCGCACCGAGTTCGACGCGGCGGTAGTCCTCCACTTCGGACAGCGCGGCGCCGATGATCTCGTCGCCGACCACGGGGCCGGCGTCGTCCCGCAGGAAGTCGGTGCCCGACAGGACCAGCAGGTTCTCGCTGTTGCGCCGCATCCGCGTGGCGAGGTGGTCGAGTTCGAAGAGCCCGGCGAGCGTGGTCGGGTCCTCCTCGCGCGCCTCCATTCTGTCCAAAACGGACAGTTGCCGTTCGACGAGGTCCTGGCTGCGCTGTGAGAGGTTCACGAACATCGCGTTGACGTTCTCGCGCAGCAGCGCCTGCTCCCCCGCGAGCCGGACGGCCTCGCCGTGCACCGCGTCGAACGCCCGCGCCACCTGGCCGACCTCCTCGCGGGTGAACACCGGCACCGGCGCCACCGCCAGCCGGTGCCGCAGGTTCTCCGGCGCGGGTTCGGGATCGGTGAGCAGTCCCTGGACCGCCGCGGGCAGCCGGTGCTCGGCGACCTCCAGCGCGGTGCGGCGCAGGATCCGCAGCGGCCGCAGCAGCGAACGCGCGATGACCACCGAAAGCACCCCGGCGACGAGCAGGACGCCGAGCACGATGCCGCCGTCCCAGATCGCCGCGGTCCTGGCCTGCGCGGCGAGCGCGTCGGTGCGCTGCTGCAACTGGACCAGCAGCGACTGCTGCACCCGGAACGTCAGGTTGACCGTATGCGTGGCCGAAGCGTCCCATTGATCCGGATCGAGGCCGCCCAGCCCCTGTCCGTTCGCGGCACGGGTGATGGCCGATTCGACCATGTTGTTGCCGATGTCGACGACCAGGCCGATCACCGTGTCGTCGTACATCCGCTGCTGTTGCGGGGTCGCGAACGTGCGGTAGTCGGAGCGCGCGGCGGCGAGTTCCGCCTCGGCGCCCAGCAGGGCGCGTGTGCGTTCGCGGTCGAGGTTGCCCGCCGCGAGCGCTTCGGCCATCACCGCCCGCTTGACCGACATCTGGTCCTTGATCCTGGCCAGCGCGTTGCCCGCGAGCCGCAGCCTGCCGAGTTCCGGATCGGAGACGTCCGCGGCGGCCGCGTCGCTGATGTCGAGCAGTCCGGAGACGACTCCGCTGTACGAGCGCAGCACGGCGTCCGCCGGATACGCGGAGTGTTCGGCCGAGTACCGGATGCCGCCGAGCACGCGAAGCCGGTCGGACATCTCCTGCAGGCTGCCCGCAGCCGACGGACCGAGCCGGGGCTTGCTGTCGGCCAGCGTCCGCTCGAACGTCCCGATCGCCTGATCGACGCGCTGCCGCTGGGCGGCGAGATCGGCCGTGTTCCCCGGCCGGTTGGACGCGACGTAACGGACCGTCAGATCGCGTTCGCGTTGCAGCTGCTGCACGACGTCGGCGACGGTGTTGTCGACGCCGCCGCGCGTGGCGAACTCGGCGAGCTGGGTGGCGTCACGAAGATCACTGTTGATGCGCAGGCCGACAAGTGTGACCACCGCCACTCCTGGCAGCAGCAGGACGACGAACAGCTTGGTGCGCAACCGCCAGTTCCGCAGCCGCCAGCCGCCCCCGGCCTGCGCCACCTGGGCATGCGGATCCGCCGCGTCGCCGCCCTTGCGGGGACGCTGGTCGCGACGGGTCACCTGGCTTCCTTTTCCCACCACGGGACCTCACCCGTGGCCGACATCGAGAGACGACTACTCGAACCTACTGGACAGTAGGCGCTTGAGGGGTTTCAGGACGGGAAAGTCCGAAAGCCGCTCTGGTGGGCTACGGCCCCGTCCGCGATCGTATGGGTGACAGACCCTAAGCTCCAGCACTCCGGGCAGATTCTCTCGGTAGGTGAGAGTGGATGATCATGCGCAAGCTGTGCACATGCGTGCTCGGCGGTAAAAAGTACCTCGCACGTGCTCTTTCGCTGGTGGCGGTACTGGCGACGGCCGGCTGCGGCGTGTTCGGCTCCACCGGCACGGACAGCCCGGCGCCACTGGAGCGGACCACGCTGCGAGTCGGCGTCGGCAGCGCGATCGACACCGCGCCGCTGCGGATCGCCGTCGCGGACGGGAAGTTCGGTCAGGCCGGACTGCACGTCGAACTCGTCGACGTCGGCGCGGACGACGCGTTGCCGAAGCTGTCCTCCGGCGAACTCGACGTCGCGTTCGCCAGTGACGTCTCGATGTTCCGCGCCGCCGCCGGTGGCGCTTCGCTGCAGTTGCAGGGCGAGGCCTACACGTCCGGCCCGAACACGATGGCACTGGTGACGCTGCCCGACTCCGACTACACCGTGCCGACCGGGAAGAAGTCGCCGAAGATCGCGGTGAACATGCTCGACGACGTCGGTGCCCTCATCGCGAAATCGGTGCTGGGCACCGCGGGCGCCGACGTCACCAAGGTGCAGCTCAAGCAGATCGCGTTCGACCAGATGCCGCAGGCCCTGCAGGCCGGGACCGTCGACGCGGCCTGGATGGTGGAGCCGTACATCACCCGCGCGGAGAAGGAACTCGGCGCGCACATCCTCGCCGACGGCGACCGCGGCGCGACCCTCGCGTTCCCGATGTCGGCATACGCGTCCTCGGGAATCTTCGCGCAGACGAACCCTCGTACGCTCGCGACGTTCCGCAAGGTACTCGGCCAGGCGCAGGCCGACGCGTCCGATCCCGCGCACGTCCGCGAAGCACTGCCGCGGTTTTCCACCATCGACCCGACCACGGCCGCGCTGATCTCGCTCGGCAGCTATCCGGTGGCGCTCAACGGCATCCGGCTGCAGCGGGTCGCCGACCTGATGCACAACTCGGGCGCGCTCGCGAACCGCCTGGACGTCCAGACGTTGTTGCCCCGCCAAGACGGCTAGATGTTCTGGCCCGCTGGGCGCAGGCAGACGGTGCGGGCGGGCGGGCCCGCGTAGACGAGCGCGTCTTCCTCGGCGCCGCAACTGCTCTCCGAACCGGAACCGAAATGCACGGTCGCGCGGGCCTTCGCGGTCGGGTCGGTGCAGCTGACCTTGCTGATGTGCACGTCGTCGTCGAGTTCGCTCAGGCATTCGCCGGAGGACACGTTGAGCGCCAGGCACAACGTCTTCGAAGCGGTCTTGCTCCGGGACGTGCCGTAGATCTGGAACCGCAGGTAGTCCCCACCGCGGCAGGTGGACGCCCCGTTGACGACGTTGTCGACCTTGTACGTCGCGCGTTGCTCCGAACAGGCGACACCGTGGTAGGCCTGCTGCCCGCGGGACTCGTCGGTCAGGTAGAGGCAGCTGCCCGCGACCGGCGACGAGGACAACCTGGCCAGCGCCGCGACGCCGAACGCGGCACCCGAACCGATGCCGAGCGCGACGACCAGGCCTGCGCCGATCAGGACCTTCGTCCGCGTGCTGGTCGCCCGCGGTGCCTTGGCGGCCATGGGCGCCGTTCCCGGCGCGGCCGGGTATTCCGGCGCGGCCGGGTATTCCGGCGGCTGGAACGGATTGTCATCGGGCGTCGGTGTCGTCAACGGTCTCCCTCCCTGTGCGTTCATCCTCCCACCAGCGGGCCACTGGCGGGAGCGCGGCTCGTGGAACGTATAAAGGGTGGTGTGACTGATGGCCCATTGATCGTCCAGTCCGACAAGACCGTGCTGCTCGAAGTCGACCACGCGATGGCCGACGACGCGCGGATCGCCATCGCGCCCTTCGCCGAGCTCGAACGGGCGCCCGAACACGTGCACACCTACCGGATCACGCCGCTCGCGCTGTGGAACGCGCGCGCGGCGGGCCACGACGCCGAGCAGGTCGTCGACGCGCTGACGACGTATTCGCGCTTCCCGGTGCCCCAGCCACTGCTCATCGACATCGTCGACACGATGGGCCGCTTCGGGCGGCTGCAGATCGCCAATCACCCCGCGCACGGGCTGGTGATGACGACGACGGACCGCGCGGTGCTCGAGGAAATCCTCCGGCACAAGAAGATCAGCCCGATGCTGGGCGCGCGGATCGACCAGGACACCGTGGTCGTGCACCCGTCCGAACGCGGACGGCTCAAGCAGATGCTGCTCAAGGTCGGCTGGCCCGCCGAAGACGTCGCGGGCTACGTCGACGGCGAGGCGCATCCGATCGCGCTCGACGAAACCGGCTGGGAACTGCGTGACTACCAGCGCCGGGCCGCGGAGGCGTTCTGGGCGGGCGGCTCCGGCGTCGTCGTGCTGCCGTGTGGCGCGGGGAAGACATTGGTCGGCGCGGCCGCGATGGCGAAGGCCCAGGCGACGACGCTGATCCTGGTGACGAACACGGTCGCGGGGCGGCAGTGGAAGCGGGAGCTGGTCGCGCGGACGTCGCTGACCGAGGACGAGATCGGCGAGTACTCCGGGGAGAAGAAGGAGATCCGGCCGGTCACGATCGCGACGTACCAGGTGATCACACGCAAGACCAAGGGCGAGTACAAGCATCTGGAGCTGTTCGACTCGCGGGACTGGGGCCTCGTGGTCTACGACGAGGTGCACCTGCTGCCCGCGCCGGTGTTCCGGATGACGGCGGACCTGCAGTCGCGGCGCCGGCTGGGACTGACGGCGACGCTGGTGCGCGAGGACGGGCGCGAGGGCGACGTCTTCTCGTTGATCGGGCCGAAGCGGTACGACGTCCCGTGGCGCGACATCGAGGCGCAGGGCTGGATCGCGCCCGCCGAATGCACCGAGGTGCGCGTGACGCTCACGGACGCCGAGCGCCTGGCGTACGCGACGGCGGAAACCGAGGAACGCTACAAGCTCGCCGCCACGGCAGGCACGAAGACACCGGTGATCAAGTCCATTGTGGACCGTCATGCCGGCGAGCCGACACTGGTGATCGGGGCGTATCTGGACCAGCTGGAGATGCTGGGCGACGAACTCGACGCGCCGGTGATCCAGGGCGCGACGAAGAACCGCGAGCGCGAGGAGCTTTTCGACGCCTTCCGCCGCGGGGAGCTGCGGACCTTGGTGGTGTCGAAGGTCGCGAACTTCTCGATCGACCTGCCCGAGGCGTCGGTGGCCATCCAGATCTCGGGGACGTTCGGGTCGCGTCAGGAGGAGGCGCAGCGGCTGGGCCGGTTGCTGCGTCCCAAGGGCGACGGGCGGCAGGCGCATTTCTACTCCGTGGTCGCGCGGGACACCGTCGACACGGAGTACGCGGCGCATCGGCAGCGGTTCCTGGCGGAGCAGGGATACGCGTATCGGATCGTCGACGCGGACGATCTGCTTCGACCGCTGTAGCGGTTCTCGTTCTTCCGTGAAGGACTCCTTACCGGCGCTCAGTGCCGGTAAGGAGTCCTTCACGGCTTTGGGCTGCCTCTGGGGCGGAGTCGGCGTGCCGAGGGACGCTCTGGGTGCGTTGAGTGCGACGAGGGCGTCCCTCGGTGCGGTAAGCGCACCGAAGGCGTCCCTCGGCACCCCCGGGTTGTCCACAACCACCTCGGCTGTCCACAGATTCGCCGCACCCCCCGTTTTCGTCGCCCCTCGCCGATAGACTGTTATCGGGGTCGCCCCCCCAGGGTGGGCAGGGTTCCGGCAAAGTCGTTGTGGGGTTAGGGGTGGATGCCGAGCAGGGTGAGTGGTCGGTTGATGTCTCGGGTCATGTGGCGTAGCCCTT